>JAZSKZ010000007.1:0-3564 GCA_045535135.1 Faecousia sp. | reverse complement strand
CGACTTAGGTAGGACCCAACGACCCCTGCCCCTGTGGAAGCGGTAAGAAGTACAAGAAATGTTGCCGGGATAAGGATAACGGATGAAATTTGTAGAAAAAGGCGCACTGCAGTATGAAGTCGCCGAAAACCTCTCTGCGCCCCATATGTTCACCACTCGAAAGGGCGGTGTAAGCACCGGGCTTTTTGAAGCGATGAATATCGGCACCCAACGGGGAGATACCCTGGAGAATGTTCTGAAAAACCACGAAATTCTAGGAAATGAACTAGGCTTCGACCCTAAAAAAGTTGTACGCACCCGTCAGACCCACTCAGATACTGTCTTTATCGCCGATCGTACCCTTTGGGGCGCGGGTTTGTACACCCCGGCGCTCTCTCCCTGCGATGCCCTTGTTTCCAACACCCCCGGTACGACCCTTATTATCTCCACTGCCGATTGCACTCCCGTTCTTTTCTATGACCCGGTTACCGGGGCTGTAGGCGCTGCCCACGCCGGCTGGCGGGGTACTGCTGCGGATATTGTGGGAAAGACCGTGAGAAAGATGGAGGAAGCTTTTGGTTGCAAGCCGGAAAATATTCGAGCCGCCATCGGTCCGAATATCGGTGCATGCTGTTTTGAAACAGACAGGGATGTTCCGGAGGCTATGCATGCCCTTTTGGGAGAGGAGGCAGCGCCTTACATTTCTCGAAAAGGCCAAAAGTATTATGCAAACCTAAAGGGTATCAATGCCCATTTGCTCCGCCGTGCCGGTGTTGTCAGCATTGATATTTCTAAACGCTGTACCGCCTGCCGGCAGGACCTTTTCTGGTCTCACCGAAGGCTAGGAAACGCCCGGGGCAGTCAGGGTGCCGTAATTGTTTGTAAGGAGGAAGAAAAATGAAAAAAGCGCTCTCCCTCCTGCTTTGTGTTTGTTTTCTCATTTCTCTATGCGCATGCGGCAATGATCATTCTTCTTATCTTCCCACCGGAAATGCACTGACCGGAGAAGGAGAAACGGGTCCCACAAGCCCGGGAGACGGAGAGGACAAGCTGATTACCCTCACCTACTACCCTAATTTAGGACTCAACCCCTACTCTTGCGTAGAATATACAAACCGGGCGCTAATGTCTCTTCTCTATCAAGGTCTTTTCTCCGTGGATGCCAGCTACAGTGTAGAGCCTTTGCTCTGCGGCAGCTACGCTCTCTCCACAGATATGCGCACCCATACCTTCACAGTAGCCGAGGGTGCCACCTTTTCCGATGGCACACCGGTTACTGCTCAGGATGTGGTCGATAGCCTTTTGGCCGCAAAAAGCAGCAAGCTGTACAGCGGACGGATGCTGCATATCACCTCCGCCACCCTTTCCCAGGAGGGCGCAGTAGTGCTTCGCACCGATACTGCCTACGAAAACCTTGCTATTCTTCTGGACATTCCCATTGTAAAAGGTAGTCAGGTTCAGGAAGCTTATCCCACCGGCAGCGGACCCTATGCGCTGGAAAATTCCACCGGCGGTGCCTTTCTGAAACGGAGAAGCGACTGGTGGTGCCGGGCAGAGCTGCCCATTACCACCTCTGCCATTCCGCTGATCGCGGCTACCTCTATTACCCAAATCCGGGATAATTTTCAATTTTCAGGTCTGAGTTTTGCCTTTGCTGACCCCAGTTCGGATCGGTATGTGGATTATCGCTGCGACTTTGAGCTTTGGAACTGCGAAAGCGGCGTTTTCCTCTACCTTGGCTGTAACGAGGATAGTGCCGTCTTTACTACTCCCGCCCTCCGGGCGGCGCTAACCTATGGTATTGACCGAACCGGCTTGGTATCCAAATTCTACCGTGGTTTTGCTTCTGCCGCCACCCTGCCTGCCTCCCCCGCTTCCCCCTATTACAACAAGGCCTTGGCAGGAAAATACGACTATAATCCCACCGCCTTCAAAGATGCGGTCCATGCCGCCGGCAAGGAAGGCAGTCCCATCGTTTTCCTCGTTAACAGCGATGACAGTCTACGTGTTCGGGTTGCCCGCTCTATCGCTCAAATGCTTCAGGACGGCGGCCTTATCGTAGAAATGAAAGAGCTTGGCGGCAGCAACTATACAAATGCCGTGAAGCGACGGGAATTTGACCTGTATTTGGGGCAGACCCGTCTTTCTCCCAATATGGATCTGTCTGCCTTTTTCCATGTAAAGGGTGCGCTCAGCTACGGCGGCCTTGATAATGTGGCGGCCTACTCCCTCTGTTTGGAATCTTTGGCAAATCAGGGCAACTATTACACCCTTCACCGCACCATTATGGAACAGGGTCTCCTTTGCCCCATACTTTTCTGTGATTATGCGGTATATACCACCCGAGGGGCATTTACCTCTCTGAACCCCGCACGGGATAACCCCTTTTATTACTCCCTGGGTAAAGCCCTAAAGGATGTTCTCATAAAATAATTACCTCCCCATTTTCCCCTTTTTTCCCGGAGAAAATGGTGTAAACTATGCAAAGACTGATTTGGAGGGATTCCCCTATGCCATCTGTATATGCCCATTACCGCTTTGGCTCTGCTATGCTGGAAACAATGCCCGCAGATATCCGCCGTACCGTCCGCCGCTTCCGGCGACTGTATGATGTGGGTCTCCACGGGCCAGATCCCCTGTTTTACAGCCGTCCTCTTTTTGAGGGCAGACTGGCATTGGCGGCGGAAAAAGTGCATAAACAAACCGGCCGGGAGTTTTTTACTCGCAACTGCCGTATTTTGCGGTTAGAGCCATCTGAGGCCGGTACGGCCTACCTCTACGGTGTGCTGTGCCACTACTGTCTGGACACCTGCTGTCGGGAAGCTTTTGCACAAACAGCGCACAAGCACGATTTAGAAAAAGCCTTTGACCGTCTGCTTCTGCAAAAAGACGGAAAAGATGGCCTTTTGGATTACAGCCGCCATTTGAAGCTCTCCGCCGGCGAATATGCCACTGCGGCAAAATGCTATCCCGGCATTACAGCAAGCCAATTCCGTGCCGCCCTGCAATGTATGGCCTACGCCACCCGGCTCGTTGCCACGCCGGAAAGTCAAGTAAATAAGTTAGCGAGAAAGATTACCGCCGTTTTTAGAAAGTCCCATAAAGGAGCAGACAATGATCCATCCTATCTCTCCCGTCTGCCCCAGCTGGAAGCGGCCTACGCACAGGCAGAGACCATATTCCCACAAATGTTGGAACAGCTTACAGCCCATTTAACCTATAATGCTGCCTTTAAAGAGTCTTTTTCCCAACCCTTTTCTGAATAAAAAGGAACCCCCCGGTAAAACCGGGGGTTCTTCATATGCGGGCATAGCCCTATGTTTCTTGCGTAATACGTAAACGCATAATAACGGCCCGCCAACTGCATTGTTTTACTTGCGACCCGTAAACGGGCTGGCGGACGGGATTACTAATTGTTCACCCATTTCATCTTCTTTAAGTTGGTTCTCGATATACTCCGCAATTCGGCTCTCGTTCTTACCTACTGTATCCACATAATAACCTCTGCACCAGAACTCTTTATTGCGATACTTGTATTTAAGATCTCCGAATTGCTCATACATCATTGCAGCACTCTTTCCCTTA
>JAZSKZ010000098.1:0-2515 GCA_045535135.1 Faecousia sp. | reverse complement strand
ACCAGCTGGGCAATCCGCTCGCCGTGGCTAACGGTCTGCGCTTCGCTGCCGTGGTTATAAAGCACCACCATAAATTCGCCCCGGTAATCACTGTCTACCACGCCCACCTTATTGGCAGGGGCAAGACCACGCTTGCAGGCAAGCCCGCTTCGGGCATAAATTAGACCTGCATAGCCTTCGGGAATTTCCATAGCAAGTCCCGTAGGCACAAATGCCGATGCGCCGGGGGCAATGGTAATATCCTTATCGAGGCAGGCATACAAATCCGCACCTGCCGCAAGAGCAGACCCGTAGGTAGGAACAACGGCATTTTCCCGCACTTTTTTAACTGCAATCTTTTCCATAATTTCCTCTTTCTCTTTTCTTAAATATCCGCACTAATATATTTTCTCAAAAACGCAATTACCGTCTGACGATAGGTTTGGGTATCCGCCAAGTAGCTAACACCGTGCGCCGCCCCCTCCACAAGGAGCATTTCCTTGGGAGAATTGCAGGCATTATAGGCCTCCTCTGTCATCCGACAGGGTACAAAATTATCCCCTGTACCGTGGACCAAAACCACCGGCAGGCGGCTGTTTGCCAAGCTTTTTCGGGTATCCCGCTCATAAAGGCTGAAGCCTGCCAGCACCCGGGCAAACAAATCCGCCGCCCACATAAAAGGTCCTGCGCCGAAATGCACCGTATCCCGGAACACTTTACTGATAATTTCCTTGGGAGAGGTAAAACCGCAATCGGCAATAATGCCTTTTACATTCTCCGGTAATTCCCGGTCTGCCAAGTACAGCACCGTGGATGCGCCCATAGAAAGACCGCTGAGAATCATAGGCTGCAGGCCGAATTGTCGGTTATGGTAGTACACCCAGTTCTTCACATCCCGGCTTTCCAGCACACCGAAGGTAATGTACTTGCCGTCGCTGTGTCCGTGGCTGCGCTGGTCGATGAGCAGAAGATTCATTCCCAAATTGTGGTAGAGCTCAAACACCAGCCCAAAATCCACAAACTTACAGCTTCGATAGCCATGAGCCAGCAAAATCGTACCCTTGGGATTTTCCGCAGGCACCCACACGGCGTGAAGCTTTAGTCCGTCGTGGCTTTCCATAAAGAGGTCGTGCTTTAAATGGTTTTCCAGCCAGTGATGACCTGCCTGAATGTGATTTACATATTTACCGTAGCTTGTTTTCTGCAAGGCGGCTGCATCCAGCCAGGGCAGTTCCTTTTCCCGTCGGCAGGCTGTGCGGAAAGTATAGCCGCCCACGCCCAAAACGAGAATCAAAAGCCCCAGCGCTGCCCATAATACCCACATAATTTACTCCTTGTGTCCCAATCTTCCGAACCATTTGAATGTCAGCGGCCACAAAATACCCGCCACCAGTACAATAAGACCGTAGCGCACCGCAGCGCCCAAACTTTCACCCAGCAGAGCATTTAAGGGGGCTTTTAGTCCGGCTTTTACTGCCAGCACCGGGATAAGTCCCAGCACCACCTTCAGAATCTGTGCCCACCAAACGGCCTTTACAGGAAATTTTAGCCATTTTTCATCCACAATATACACCACAACAAAGCCAGCAATGGCACCGAAGAATTTATAGGCGGCACCGATGCCGGACTCCAGGTTATGGGGGTCGATATCTGCGGGGAACGGGAAAAGTTCCACAAAGCCTATAAATGCGCCGGCGCACAGCAGCATAAAGCCCAAAAGCCAAGGCATCAGGACTTTACTCTTTTCGCCCGCCACAGGGCGCATTAGGAAAATAAGCACCAGCGCCATTGCCGCCGCCACAGACACATCCAAGGGCGTGTGAACGCCCAGATACATCCGGGAAACAGGCACCAGCACAGCAATCAAAATGCAACCCATGCGAATCACCCGGTTGCGAGTAACGGCGGCGATACTGCCGAAGGTTCCCACCGCCGTTTGGGTATGGCCGCTGGGGAAGCTATAGCCGGTGGCTGCTTCCCTTGCCTTTTCCACAATGGTAAAGTCCGGGTCAAGCACCCAAGGTCTGGGAATACGGAAACTTAATTTCAGCACCTGATTGGAGATAAGTCCCAAAAAGCCTACCGCTAAAAGATAGTAGCTGTGGCGCTTATTGACGCACCAAAGCATACTCAGCGCCACCAAAAGAAATATGGTTTCTTCGCCGAAGCGGGTAACAAGCAGCATAAATGTATCCAGCGCCGAAACCCGGATGCTTTCCAACCAGTATAAAACCTCCATAGCTTTCCCTCCGTTTAAAACTTCTATTATTATAGCAGAGTTTACAAAAATGTAAAGTTTTAGTAAAAAGCCTTTCATAGTGTACTCTTGCATTTTTCCGCAAATGGGATATAATATGAATTAAATAGGAAGGAGTGATTGTATGAACTACCTTATTTCCCCTTTTATGTATTATTACGGCATTGATATGACTTATGTGGTTTTGGTCCTGCCCTGTGTCATTTTTGCTGTGTTGGCGAGCTTCCCTGTAAGTTCTCCCTTTAAGCGCTACAGTTAGCAGTTCTCCTCCCGGCGTAT
>JAZSKZ010000134.1:0-5595 GCA_045535135.1 Faecousia sp. | reverse complement strand
CCCAGGCACCGCAGCAGTTTAAGCAGCTGCTGATGACCTCCGGCTTTGACCGTTATTTCCAGATTGCCCCCTGCTTCCGGGATGAGGACGCCCGTGCAGACCGTACCCCCGGCGAATTCTATCAGCTGGATATGGAAATGGCATTCGCCACCCAAGCCGATGTACTTTCTACGCTGGAGGATGTGATTGGTCCTCTGTTCAAAAAGCTGGGCAAGTACGAGCGGGTTTCTCCTGCGCCTTGGCGCCACATTCCCTTTAACGAAGCTATGGAGCGCTACGGCTCCGACAAGCCTGACCTGCGTATCGATCTTGAGGTGCAGGACATTACCGCAGAGGTACAGGGCTGCGAATTTGGTCCTTTCCAGAATGCAACAGTCAAGGCCGTTGCGGTGGACAACTTCGCCGAAGGCAGAAAGTGGATTGGTAAGCTCCTTGTGGATGTGGCAGTGCAGACCGGCAACAAGGCTTGCTGGATTAAGGTAGACGAAAGCGGCCAGCTCACGGGCGGCGTTTCCAAGTTCCTCACCGATTATACGGCTGTGCTTACCGAGAAGCTTTCTCTGAAGCCCGGCAGCTTTGTATGTATGGCAGCAGGCAAAAAGACAGCCGCCCAAAAGACCGCCGGCGTAATCCGTACCATGATGGGCAGACGGATTCCCGGACACTTTGATGAAGAGCAGTACGCAATGTGCTGGATTGTGGACTTCCCCATGTACGAAATGGGCGAGGAGTCCGGCCAGCTGGAAGTCTGCCACAACCCCTTCTCTATGCCGCAGGGCGGTATGGAAGCGCTGCTGGCAGCAGAGGGCGACACCGAGAAGCTGCTGGCAATCAATGCCGACCAGTATGACTTGGTCATTAACGGCTATGAGTCCGCTTCCGGCGCTGTGCGTAACCACGACCCGGAGATTATGGTCAAGGCCTTCCAGATGGTAGGTTTGGGCGAAGAGGATGTAAAGGCAAAGTTCCCCGCTATGTACAATGCCTTCACCTACGGCGCACCTCCCCACGCAGGTGCCGCTCCCGGTGTGGACCGTATGGTGATGCTGCTCACCGGCGAGGAATCCATTCGTGAGGTAATTACCTTCCCCATGAACAAGAATGCGCAGGACCTGATGATGGATGCACCGACCACTGTTTCCCAGAAGCAGCTGGATGATGTGCATATCCTCATTAACGAGGCCCATCTGCAGTAAACCGAAGTGAAATCAGAAGAATCCCGCAAAAGCTTAGCTTTTGCGGGATTTTAAGCAATTAGAGGACTAAACACTTGCTGCGATGATTAGACTAACAAGGCAAAACACAGAACCGATAAGACCCATTACAAAACCGGAAATAGAGACACCGTTCTTATAGTGTTTGTTCACTGCAACACAGGCAAATACTAGAGATAGCAGATTTACAATTAGAAAGAAGAGTGCAGGCGCGAACATACCGGGTAAGATGGGCTCGGTGCTATAAATAATCAAAAGGAAAAAAGCATAGATTAAACCAATAATACCTAACACCATACTTGCGATTCCTACACCTCGACCGGGGGCTTTCGGCGATGCCATATAAACTATATTGGCAGGTGCTACAGATGCTCCGCATTGTTGGCAGAATTGCACACCGGGATTCAGTGGGCATCCGCAACGGGAACAAAAATTGCTTTGCATAGAAGATCACCTCCTTATAAAGAGAAATAACTGCGCATATTATATAACAACTGAAAGTTGTTGTCAACGACTACATACAGGTGTTTTATTTAACGCTCTGCAGTTGTTACGATATATAAAAGGAGGTATATGCTATGCTGAAAAATCTACGAATACTGAGGGAAAAGACCAATATATCTCAAAGACAACTGGCAGAAGCAATCGGTGTTAGTCAGCAGTCCATAAATAAATATGAGAACCATAATATTGAACCTGATATCGGAACATTGATTCGCATAGCTGATTATTTCGGAACGACTGTAGATTACCTTGTTGATCACACGGCTGAACCTGAGAAACCGATATTTGTTTCCAAATATATGTCCCTTACAGAAAATCAAAAGCAGGCAGTAGATGCGGTTATGGACGCATTTCATCATTCATAAAGGCGACAAACCCCCTCATTCCGTTTGGAATGAGGGGGTTAATTTAGCTGTTGCGGAATTTCATGTAGAGGGATTCTACATAGCGGGAAATTTCCGGGGGCAGGAAGGTGAAGCTCACACCGTTTTTCAGCGTTTCCGCATCCGGGTAGGAAACGGGGTTATTGGCCGTTTCTTCATCCATAAATTCCTTGGCCGCGGAAATGGGTGTGGCGTAGCCTACCCAGTCCATGTTGGCGGCAGAAATTTCCGGGTCGCAGAGGAAGTCGATGAACAGCTCTGCCGCTGCCTTTTGCTGGCAGCCCTTGGGGATGCACATAGCGTCAATAAACATATTGAAGCCTTGTTCCTTGGGCAGGAAGAAGCCTAAGTTGGGATTTTCGTCCATCATAGCGACGGCATCGCCTGCGTAGTAGGGAGCCAGAGAGAATTCTCCGTTGATCATATAGGAGTAAATCTGGTCCATAACATACTGGGGCTTCACCAGCGCCTCCTGCTGCTCCAGCTTAGTGGCGCATTCCTGCAGGAGGGTTTTATCCGTGGTGTTAATGTCGTGCCCCAGCAGGAATTGGGCAATAGCGAAAATATCCCGGGAATTGTCAATCATCAGGATTTCACCGGAGTATTTGGGATTCCACAGAACATCCCAGCCGGTCAAGTCCTCGGCAGCGACCTTGGTCTTGTCGTAGATAATGCCGACCGTACCCCAGGTGTATGCCACGGAGTACTTGTTGTCCGGGTCGTAGGGCTGGCTCTTGAACTGGTCATCCACATACTTATAGTTGGGAATGTTTTCAAAATTCAGCTCTTCCAGCATACCCTCAGAAGCCATACGGGCAATCATATAGTCCGACGGGAAAATCACATCCACGCTTGTACCGCCGCCGGCAAGCCGGGCGTACATAGTTTCGTTGGACTCGTAGGTGATATAGTTGACCCGAATATTGGGATAGCGCCGCTCAAATTCCGCAATGATGTCCATAGAATCATCATCGCCCCGGGCCATATACTGGCCCCAGTTGTACACATTCAGGGTAATGGTATTGCGGCTGTTATAAATGATTTTAGCAAAGCCGTAGCCGGTACCGCCCAAAAGCGCCAGCGCCAACACAGCGGCAAATGCCCGCCGCAGGTAGCGAACAGGCTTGCTTACCGGCTTTTTCGCCTTTCTGCGGCTCTTTTCGCCCTGGACCTGTACCACATTCATGGCAATCATTAGCACAAAAATCAGCAAAAACAGCAGGGTAAACATTGCGTACAGTTTCGGCTGAATGGGCTTTTTTACATAGGAATAGATTTCCACAGGCAGGGTGATGAAATCATTGCCGGTAACGAAATAGCTGATTACGAAGTCGTCAAGACTCATGGTAAAGGCCATAATGGCACCTGCTACCACGCCGGGCATAATCTCCGGCAGAATGACCTTAAAGAATGCCTGCAGGGGGGTGCAGCCCAAGTCCATAGCCGCATCGGTCAGCGCAGTGCCCATCTGCCGCAGCTTGGGCATTACATTTAAGATGACATAAGGCAGGTTGAAGGTCAAGTGCGCCAGAAGCAGCGTCCAGAAATTGAGACTTTCCCGATTGCCCATCATCTGACTGCCCACGAAAATGAACAGCAGCGACAGGGAAACGCCGGTAACAATATCCGGGTTTGTCATAGGGATATTGGTCAGCGACATAATGGTTTTGCGCATTTTGGGGCGCAGACCGTGGATGCCCACGGCGGCCACTGTGCCGAAAACCGTAGCCAAAAAGCTGGACATTACTGCCACAATAAGGGAATTGCCCAAAAGCGTCAGCAGGGCAGAGTCCTGGAACAGCTCTACATAGCGGTGGAAGGTAAAGCCTTCAAACCGGGTCAGGTCTTTTCCTGTGCTGAAGGAGGCCACAACCAGCACCAAAATGGGCAGGTACAGGAAAACGAAAATCAGTGCGGTAATCCATTTGGTTGTCTTTTTCACGCTACCACACCGCCTTCCTCATCTGAGCCGAAGCGGTTCATAATGCCGGTGCAAACAAATACAAGAATCATAAGCACCAAGCTGAGTGCAGAGCCCAAGTTAGGGTTCTGACCTTGCTTGAACTGGCGCTCGATAATGTCGCCGATTAGCACGGTCTGGGCATTGCCCAGCTTTTGAGAAATATAGAAGGTAGATACTGCCGGCACAAACACCATAGTAATGCCGGAAAGAACACCGGGCACAGACAGGGGCAAAACCACCTTGGAAAATACCTGCCGACCGCAGCAGCCCAAATCCTCTGCCGCCTCAATGAGGCGGTTGTCGATTTTGACTAAAATGGCGTAAAGGGGAAGGATCATATAAGGCAGGTAGTTATACACCATACCCAGCACCACAGCGGCGGGGGTACGAATCAGCTTCATCCGCCCGATGCCTGTGGCCTGCAAAATGTTATTGATAATGCCGGTATCTTGCAATAGACCTACCCAAGCCATCGTGCGGAGCAAGAAGCTCATACACATAGGCAGCATTACCAAAAAGTAGAGAATTTTTTGGGTCATAGGCTTCCGGTGAGCGATAAAGTACGCCACGGGATAGCCCATTAAAAGACAAATCAGAGCGGCAATAAAGGCGTAACCTACGCTGCGGGCAAGGGCAGGGAGGTAGTCTTTAATCTGCGCCATATTGTTAAATGTGAATGCGCCTGTTTCCGGGTCGGTGAAGGCATAGACTGCCACCACGCCCAAAGGAATCAGGGTAAAAATCAGCATAAAAACAATATAGGGGCCGCTGAGAAGCAAAGCCTTATTCTTCTTCATCGGCGGCATCCTCCGTCAGCTCATCATACTCAGCAGAGTAGGAGCTGTAGTCACCAAACATGCCGGAATACTCACTTTTGTGCATAACGTGAATATCCTCCGGGTTCAGCCGAATGCCCACGGTGGCGCCCTCAGGCTGATGGTCCGTGGTCTGAATCAGCCATTTGAAGCCGCGGAAATCAACGATAATATCGTAATTGAGGCCTTTGAAGGTAACCGAGGTAACCGTACCCGTCAGGTGTCCTTCCTCGGGAGGAACAAAGTCAATATCTTCGGGACGAATTACCACATCTACCGGCTCATTGGGGTCAAAGCCGGCGTCCAGACAGTTAAAGGTTCTGCCGAAGAAGCGCACCTTATAGTCCTCCAGCATAGTGCCATCGAGAATATTACTCTCACCGATAAAGTCCGCCACGAAGGCGTTTTTCGGCTCGTTGTAAATATCCTCGGGGCGACCGATTTGCTGAATACGGCCCTTGTCCATAACCACAACGGTGTCGGACATAGAGAGAGCCTCTTCCTGGTCGTGGGTAACATAAACGAATGTAATGCCCATCACCTGCTGGATACGCTTAAGCTCATTTTGCATATCCTTGCGAAGCCGCAGGTCCAATGCCGCCAAAGGCTCGTCTAAAAGGAGCACCTTGGGGCGGTTAACAAGCGCACGGGCTATAGCAACACGCTGCTGCTGACCGCCGGACAGGGAATCGGTCCGCCGATGTGCGTAACCCTTA
>JAZSKZ010000155.1:0-4987 GCA_045535135.1 Faecousia sp. | reverse complement strand
ACAGAACGACATGGCTACGATCCGACTTCAACTTCACCTTCCGTACCCGTGAGTTCGAGCAGATGGAATGTGAATTCTTCTGCCAGCCCGGCACAGACCTGGAGTGGTTTGCTTACTGGAAGGATTTCTGCAAGAACTGGCTGGTTTCCTTGGGCATTAAGGAGGACTCCCTCCGTCTGCGGGACCACGAGCCTGCAGAGCTTGCCTTCTACTCCCGTGCAACTACCGATATTGAGTACCAGTTCCCCTTTGGCAGCGGCTGGGGTGAGCTGTGGGGCATCGCCGACCGTACGGATTACGACCTCGGTCGCCATCAGGAAGCCTCCGGCAAGAATCTTGAGTACTACGATCAGGAAAAGAACGAGCGCTATATCCCCTATGTCATTGAGCCTTCTCTGGGCTGCGACCGTGTGGCGCTGGCATTCCTGTGTGAAGCCTATGACGAGGAAGTGGTAGGTCAGGACAAAAACGGAAAGGACGATATCCGCACCGTTCTGCGCCTCCATCCCGCACTGGCACCCTTTAAGGCGGCGGTACTGCCCCTGTCCAAAAAGCTGTCTCCCAAGGCAGAGGAAATCTATCACGACCTGCAAAAGTACTTTATGGTGGACTTTGACGATGCCGGCTCTATCGGCAAGCGTTACCGCCGTGAGGACGAAATCGGCACGCCGCTTTGCATTACCGTGGACTTCCAGACCGTGGGCGACGAAAACACCCCTGCTGACAATTGCGTAACGGTCCGCGACCGTGATACGATGGAGCAGGTGCGAATCCCCGTATCTGAGCTGAAAGCATATATCGAAAAGAAATGTGAGTTTTAACTGGAAGCGGGCAGCAATGCCCTCTTTCTGCTATTTATAATAGGAGATGAGCCTGTGCGTATTTTTGAAAAGGCAAAGAAGCTGGAAAATGTGCTCTATGATGTGCGTGGCCCTGTAGTGGACGAAGCCGCACGGATGGAAGAGCAAGGAATGAAAATTCTTAAACTCAATATCGGCAATCCTGCGCCCTTCGGTTTTACTGCGCCGGAAGAGGTTATTCAGGATATGCGGGATAATATTATAAGCTCTCAGGGTTATTCCGATTCTCGGGGCATTTTTGCCGCCCGGAAGGCAATTATGCAGTACGCCCAGCTGAAAAATATCCCAGGCGTAACGATGAAGGATATTTACACCGGCAACGGTGCCAGCGAGCTTATCCAGCTATCCCTCCACGCCCTCCTGAACGATGGGGACGAGGTGTTGATTCCCTCGCCGGATTACCCCTTATGGACGGCCTGCACCAATTTGGCGGGCGGCAAGGCGGTGCATTATATTTGCGATGAGCAGTCCGACTGGTATCCGGATCTGCAGGACATGGAAAGCAAAATCACCTCCAAGACGAAAGCCCTTGTTATCATTAACCCCAATAACCCTACCGGTGCACTCTATCCCAAGGAGCTATTGGAGAAAATTGCAGACATTGCCCGCCGCCACGAGCTGATTATCTTCTCTGACGAGATGTATGACCGGCTGGTGATGGACGGATTGCAACACATTTCCATAGCCTCTCTTGCCCCGGATTTGTTTTGCGTTACCTTCAGCGGTCTGAGTAAGTCCCACATGGCTTGCGGTTTCCGGGTGGGCTGGATGATCCTCTCCGGCAATAAAGAGATTGCCAGGGACTATATGGCAGGCATCAATATGCTTTCCAATATGCGCCTTTGCTCCAATGTGCCCGGCCAGTCCATTGTGCAAACCGCACTGGGCGGCTATCAGAGCGTGAATGAGTACATTGTACCCGGCGGCCGTATTTACGACCAGCGGGAATTTGTGTATAAGGCACTCAATGATATTCCTGGCATTTCGGCAGTAAAGCCCAAAGCGGCGTTCTATATTTTCCCTAAAATTGATATAAAGAAGTTCAATATCTACGATGACCAGCAGTTTGCCCTGGATTTTCTAAAGGAAAAGAGAGTTCTTATTGTGCCCGGCAGCGGCTTTAACTGGAAAGCGCCGGACCATTTCCGTGTGGTCTATCTGCCCCGGGAGGACACACTGGAGGAAGCCTGTAACAGCCTGCGGGACTTCCTTTCCACCTACAGACAGAAATAAGAAAATCGCTGTCCCGAGAGGGACAGCGATTCTTTTTACGGCTCGTTTACAACACCGGTGAAAAGAGGGATATTTCCACTGGTAACCGCAAACAGGAACGGACGGTCAAGTATAAAACTGATAAGCTCGTACTTTTGCGGAGGGGCAGCTCCATATGCGACTATCTCGGTATAGGAAGCGCCGGTAGCGCCTTCTTCATCAATCTGTACCCGCACAGCTTGATTTACGCCGCCTACGCACAAGGGAATATCACTTGTAATGGCGGAAAAATCGGCAGTTTCCGCAGAGAAGATTTCCGTAAGACC
This sequence comes from Faecousia sp., assembly GCA_045535135.1. GTDB lineage: Bacteria > Bacillota > Clostridia > Oscillospirales > Oscillospiraceae > Faecousia. The sequence continues at coordinate 2,589 of JAZSKZ010000155.1, read as the reverse complement.
CATTTTTTTTAATCCATCGATCAGGCTCTGCTTGCCGGAAATGTCAAATTTCGGCACAGATATCTTTGCCATAACTCTGGTGCGGTTCTTCCACTGCTGCGGAGAGAGAAGCATGTCCATATACTTCCCGTCAGACAGTACATCCGTGGTGGTCTTTCCCTCGTCGGGCAGGATAAACCACATAGAGCTTCCGTTTTCTAACCCTAAGGCAAGCGCGCTGAAGTTGTCTCCACAACAATAGAAAATATCATCGGAACCTCCGTTCATATAGGTAACCTGCCGGTCGCCGGAGGGGCTGTGAAACACATCGTTGGTGTTGCGATCCTCATAGAAACGGTCAACCCACTGAGCTTGATAATAAATAGTGGAATAGAGGGCGAAAACCGTACCGGTATCCAATTTAGTCGGCGGATAGTCTTTTAGAAGCCCGCCGGTGTTTGCGTTCAGCCAGTCGGTAATGGCCTTGCCCACTTCTGCACTTGCGAGGTTGCCGCCGTGGATAGAGGCATAATAGTGGTAGGCGAGGGCGTCCAGGGCGCTGTCTTTACAAGAGATACCCTCCTGCAGCCACAGGGAATTTGCCAGTTTGCAAACACCATACGCATCTTCATCATAGACGGTCTCAAAGACGGCGCTGACCTGTCTGCGCAGTTCTTCTATACTGTCCGTACCGAAAAGCTTCAAAAGCTGCTCCTGACTTTTGCCCTCGGTCAACTCCGACAGCATAGAAAGACCTATATAGGCATTTACTGGAGACCAAAGCTGATTGCCCTCTCCTGAGAGGAAAAGAGCGGTGCTGTTGGTAAAGAAACGGTTTAGTCCTTTTAATGCATCGGCAGTATTCTTTTTCCGCGCGGTTTGGATAGCTGTCCACTCGCCCAGAAGGCCCGGCTTGCCTTTGTAATCCGTCCAAAGATTCCGTGGTGCGGCGGCCATACGGATATTGCCGTTTACAATAGGTCCTGCGAAAGGACCGGTGTGGGGATTTTCATACTTGGGTGCAAAACCACCCATTAAAACCAGCGCCAGAATTGCCGCAGCAGTTGCCACAGCGATTGCCGGAATCCACAGGGGACGGCGTTTTGCTTTTGCGGCGCTTTCCAGATGGCGGTCGCTCACCTGACTTAAAGCTTTTTCCAAAATATCACGGTTCATCAAGGATTCCCTCCTCATATAAATAGTGTTTCAGCTGCTCCCGCAGGCGGGAAAGACGGACGGTGGCGGCGTTCTCTGTCAGACGGAAGGCCTTGGCGATATCCCGCACACTGTCTCCAAACCAATAGCGTCTGAGAAACAAGGACTTGTTTGTTTCGGAAAGGGTATCGAGGAAACGGTTAATCCCTTGTCCCAGCACCCGGGCATCCAGATCTTCCTGCATAGAGCTGTCCGGCAATGCCCCTGCCAGTTCGTCCAAGGACAGGTCGTGCTGGGCGTTTCGCTTTTGCGCGGTTTGTGTGCGGAGCTTTTTCAGCGCGATATTTCTGCCTGTGCGGTACACATAGCCACCGAGGGGGAGCGGCTTTTCGGGTGGAATGGCGTTCCAAAGGGCAAGATAGGTGTCGTTGACAGCCTCCTCCGCATCGGAATGGCTGCCAAGAATGTTATAGGCGGTGCGGTAGAGCCGCACGCCGAATTTTTGCTGCAGAGCAGTCAGTGCCGTTTCTGACCGCTGCACCAGAAGCTCAAGAATATCCATATCCTCCAAGGCGCCATCCCCCCTTCACTTATATACTTCCGTTTCGGAACATAAATCTTACATAATTATATAATGTATTTGAATAAAAGCAAAGCATTATGTCCATAATCTGGGAAAAGGAGGTGGAATATGAAGGTAAGAGAGGTTATGACCAGCCCGGTCATTGGGATTCACCCTGACGAATCGGTGGAGGTGGCGGCACGAAAGCTTGCCTATCACAATGTGGGGGTGCTGCCGGTGTGTTCCTCCGGCGGACAGCTTTGCGGCTTGGTAACGGACCGGGATTTGGTAACCCGGTGTCTTGCGGCCAACAAACAGCCGTCCCAGACGAAGGTACGGGAGATTATGACCGGCAGGGTGCTGTCTGTCAGTCCCGATATGGAGGCGGGGGTTGCTGCCCACCTGATGGGCCGGCAGCAGGTGCGCCGCCTGCCGGTGGTGGATAACGGAAAACTGTGCGGAATGTTTTCCTTGGGAGACCTTGCCCGGACGGAGGACGGCGTTATGGATGCGGCGGATGCCCTGTCTGATATTACAAGGAATATAACCAGCGGCTGAAGCCGTGATTTTCACCAAATGCGGATCTGTATTTAGTGGTAAAAACAGGCGGAAAATACAACATTTTGAGCCCTGAAAAAAACATTGAAAAAAAGCTAAATTTTTCAAAAAAATCTCTTGACAAACGGCATTTTCGATGATATCATATGCAAGCTGTCCGATGAACGGCGTGATGAGCGCACGGGAGGATGGCAGTTGTACCTTGTAAATTGAATAACGCAAAGACGAACAAGAACACCTTGGACAATTAATGGAATTGTTTAAGCGTAAGCGAAAAACAGCCAACGAAAATTCTTGAGTAAAATTTGCTAGAACAAATTTATTCAAAAAACTGA
>JAZSKZ010000068.1:0-8637 GCA_045535135.1 Faecousia sp. | reverse complement strand
CGCTTGGCCTTCCGACTTTGTTTGCCGGTACTGTCACCACCACCGGCAGCAAGGACGACACCCAGATTGTCATCCTGCAGGGACCTGCTGACGAAGATAAAATGCTGGCCGAGGACTATTCCGTATTCACCCTTTATAACGGCACGATTAAGGCTGTCGGCAAGACCACCAAGATGGGTCACTGTGTCTATATGGGCACCCACGGCGTTTTAAGCATGTATAACGGCACCATCTGTGATGGTTATGTAGAAACAACCGAAAGCGGAAACCGTAACGGCGGTAATATTGCCGTTTACGGCACAAACAGCATGTTCACCATGTACGGCGGTGAAGTAAAGAACGGTACTGCTATGTGCCCCGGCGCTGTTGACTCCAAGGCCAGCATCGGCGGTAACATCTATGGCAACAAGGGTGGCATCTGCATCTATGGCGGCACCATCTCCGGCGGTCATACCAATGGCTACGGCGGCAACATCGGCACCAACGGTAGTGTTTCCCATTTTGACATTAAGGATTGCGTCATTAAGGACGGCAAGTGCGATGGTCAGAATGGCGGCAATGTCTATGTCAACGGCAGTGCTATTGTCGCAAACTTTGAGAATGTAACCATCTCCGGCGGCACTTCCGGCACTCTGGGCGCCAATGTCTTCCTTAATGCCGCTACTTCCGCAGCCTTTAAGGATTGCACCATCTCTGGCGGTAAGCTCACAGCCCCCGCTGCCGTTACCAAGACCGGCGGTTGCGGCATGTGCATTCAGGGCAAGGTGCCTCTTGTAGAGCTCAAGGGCAATATGAAGTTCGAGAACAACCAGCAGAGCGACATTATGGTGAGATACTACACCGGCGGCCTGCAGCCCCTGCTGTCTGTTGCAGAGCTGACCACTAGCTCCCCCATCGTTGTTTCCTGTGCTAAGAGAATGGAATTCACTGTGGATACCGTTGCAAACCATCCCTTCACTGCTGTAGAGGGCATGGCAATCTCCGAGGTTGACGGCAAGCTGGTTATCGACGTTGCTGGCTAATTTATGTGAATCATTTTCGGGTAGCTGCCGCATTTGCGGCAGCTATCTTTTTTGCAAATAAGCGAAAAATATAATATAATTTTTCCCGTGAAATTGCACAAAAAAGGAAATGAATATTTGGTAAAAATGTCAATTGTAGATTACACCTAAATATGCTAAAATTACGCTGTTCTTTTAAAAAAGATAATATCAGGAGGAAACATAATGAAGAAGCTTATCTACATTATTCTTGCTCTGTGTCTGGTACTTGCCTTGGCTGCTTGCGGCGGCAACAGCGGCGCACAGACCAGTAACGGCATTAAGTCCGACCATGTACACTGCGCATGTGCCGGTAAGGCTGTGGGCGTTGGCGAACATACTGCCTGCTCCAATAAGGACGGCTGGCTGGAAGTTGGAACTGCGGATGAACTCTGCGATGCAATTGCAACCTCTTCTCTCAATAAGCCTGCTTACCTGTGCTTGAGCGCAGACATTACTGTTGATAGCTATATGCAGGTCGAGGTTGGCGGAAACGCCTACATCTGCCTGAACGGCATGAAGCTGGATGCTTCCATTCGTGCCATGGGCAATCTGACCATTACCGACTGCGTGGGTACCGGCACGGTTGTTGGCCCTAAGGCTTACACTATGCGTACCTATGGCAGCGCTGTTGTGGATATTTTCGGCGGTACCTTCACCGTTTCCGGCGAAAGAGACGATGTGCAGGTTCTCCTTTTGGACGGCTCTGCCAATGCTGATCTGTCAATTTCGGAATTCGATAGTGTTGTTAACCTCTATAACGGCACGATCAAGGGTACCGGCAAGACCACCAAGGCTGGTCACTGCGTTTATCTTGCCAACCACGGCATTCTGAATATGTATGCCGGCACGATCCGCGACGGTTACGTGGATACAACGGATTCTGCAAACCGTTTCGGCGGCAATGTTTGCGTATATGACAGAAGCAGCAGATTCACAATGTACGGCGGTGAAGTGAAGAACGGCACAGCCAACTATGCTGCAGGTAAGGACTCTACTGCTGGTATGGGCGGCAATATCTATGTTTACCGTGGCACGCTTCAGGTTTTGGGCGGTACTGTTTCCGGCGGTAAGGCTAATGGCTACGGCGGCAATGTCGGCAGCAACAACAAGCCTACAGAAATGACCTTCAAGAATTGTACTATTAAGAACGGTGTGGCAGCGGGCCAGTTCGGCGGCAATCTGTACCTTACCGGCGCTGAAACCGTGCACACTCTTGAAAATGCAAAAATAACTGACGGTAAAGCCGGTTCCTGCGGCGGTAATATCTTTGTTAACTCTGCGCAGGAAGTATACATCAAGGACTGCACCATCACCGGCGCTGTAGGCTCCAAGGGTGGCGCAATCTCCGGTCAGGGCAAGGGTTACGTTGTGTATCTGCAGGGCGATATCAAGTTTGGGGATAACGAGAAGTGCGATATTCTGATGAGACTCTTGGACGGTGCCCAGAGTTGGTTGTCCGTAGCGGAGCTCACCACCAAGACACCCGTCTCGATTGACTGCTACTATTCCGTTGAATTTACTGTGGATACTGTTGCAAACCATCCCTTCGTTGCACTGGAAGGAAAGTCCATTAGCGAGGTTAACGGCAAGCTGCTTTTGACCGTACCCGGCCGATAAAATTCCATATTTCCCGGATAGCTGCCGTTTTCGGCAGCTATCTTTTTTGCCTCCACGGGCAGCGGAAATTGTAGGCGATCTATGAGAAATTTTTGTTGTAAATATGGCAGGAATGTGATACAATTATGCCGCTATGAATTTATCTATAATAAAGTTACCCGGAGGAAATAAAATGAAAAAGATACTTATTGCCATTCTCGCAATGTGTCTTATGCTTGCCTTGGCTGCCTGCGGCGGTGGCGAAAGCGGCGCACAGACCGGAAACGGTGTTAATTCCGAGCATATGCATTGCGTATGCAACGGCAAGGCCGTGGGCGTGGGCGCACATACCGCTTGTTCTGAAAAGGACGGCTGGTTGGAGATTTCCACCGCGCAAGAGCTTTTGGATGTGATTGCGTCTTCGGCTGCAAAGCCTGCATTTGTAACCTTAAGCGCAGACATCACGATAGATGGCTACTTGGAAATTGGGGAGTCTAAACAGGTGAATATCTGCCTCAACGGCAAGAAATTGAACGCAGCCACCCATGTGTTAGGCAAGCTGAACATTACCGACTGCACAGATGCAGGCGCTTGGACTTCTCAAAAGGCGTTTACCATTAAGACCTATTCCGGCGCTGTCGTAAATGCCTATGGCGGTACGATTACAACTACCGGCAGCGCAAGCGATACCCAAGTCGTCGTACTGGACGGCTCTGCCAGTGAGGAGCTGCAGCTGCCGGAAAACGAATCGGAATTCACGGTCTATAACGGCAAAATTCAGGCAGTCGGCAAGACCACAAAGCAGGGTCACAGTGTGTATATCGGCGTTTATGGCATTCTGAAAATGTATAACGGCACCATCTGCAACGGTTGTGTAGAAACGACCGACGCGGCCGCGCGCTATGCAGGAAACATCGCCATTTGGGGCATTAATAGCGCATTTTATATGTACGGCGGCGAGGTGAAGAACGGAACGGTTGTGCAGCCTGAAGGTACAAATTCCGACGGCGGATGCGGCGGCAATATCGCTGTTTTCCGTGGCGATTTAGGTATTTACGGCGGCACTGTTTCCGGCGGCCGTTCCAACGGCTACGGCGGCAATATCGGCACCAACAATAAACCCGGCGTGATGGTGTTTAAGGATTGCGTTATTAAGGACGGCGTGGCAGAGGGACAAAACGGCGGTAATATTTATATTAACGGCAACAGTGGCACCGACAAGACAGTAAGCTTTGAAAATGTAACCATTTCCGGTGGCAATTCTCAAGGCAATGGCGGTAATGTCTTTATTAATGCATCCGATTTGGTAACCTTCCGGGAGTGCACCATTAGTGGCGGTAAAAGCACATATGGCGCAGGAATCACTATTCAGGGCAAGAAATTTTTAGTTGAGCTGAAGGGCAATATGAAATTCAGCGACAACCAGGAAAGCGATATTTATATGCTTAGCTATAAGGGCGACCATAGCTGGCTTTCTGTTGCAGAGCTGACGACGACGACACCCGTTGTCGTGGGCAGCAAGGTCAATATGGAATTTACTGTGGACACCGCTTTAAACCACCCCTTTGTTGCGATCGAAGGTATGAATATTACCGAGGTTGACGGTAAGCTGCTTATCAGCAAGAATCAATAAAAAAAGATAGCTGCCGCCGGCAGCTATCTTTTTTAGGTTACAGGGGTTATTTCGTTTTTTCAATGGCCTTAAAGTGCTTATCTAGCGGCGTTTTCAGGTAGTAAACCGTGAATAGAATGCAGCAAACAATCCAGCCTAAGGGGTAGCCCATACCGATGGCAAGAACTTTGTTATACACACTTGCCATAATGGCCAGATAAACCTGCCGGAAGCCCACATAGGAAAAGAGCATAATAAACATCGGCGCCCGGCTGTTGCCTGCACCCCGGAGGGCGGAGGCGAAGATTTGATTAAAGCAGGTAAGGATATAAAAAGGCGTAATATAACGCAGGAACATAGTGCCGTAGGCAATGGATTCCGGCCTGGAGATAAAGAATTTTACCACCGTCCCGGAGAAGAGAAGTACCGGCGTCATCAGGGCAACGGTTACAGACAGCGCCAGCAAAATGGAGCGGCTCACACCCTGGCGGGCACGTTTTACCTGCCCGCAGCCAAGGTTCTGTCCCACGAAGGTGGTGGAAGCCAAAGCGATGGCTTGAGAGGGAAGGAACAGCAGATTGTCGATTTTGCTGTAAGCCGTCCAGCCGGACATACAGGCGTCCTGGAAATGGTTAATGTAGGACTGGACAAACACATTGGAAAACGAGGTAATGGAAAGCTGCAGCGCCGAGGGGATGCCCAGGGTGATGATTCTTTTGAGCATATAAAAATCCATACGCAGCTTGCGGAATTGGAAACGGATGCAGGTTTTGGTTCGCATCAGCGTAATAAAAATCAAAATACCGGAAACGCCTTGGGAGATAATGGTTGCCCAGGCAACGCCCTCAACCATCATACCGAATACGCACACGAAAAGCAGGTCCAACACGGTATTGAGCACGGCGCAAACCACCAGAAAGTAGAAGGGTCGCTTGGAGTCGCCCACCGCGCGCAAAATAGCGGCGCCCATATTGTAAAGCACAAGTCCCATTATGCCGGAAAAATAAATGGAAAGGTAGATTGTTGCCTCGTCCTGCACATTCTTGGGAATCTTGGCAAATGTCAAAAGCAGGGGGGTGAGCAAATGCCCCACCACAGTAAAGAAAACGCCAAAAAACAGGGACATCATAACTGCGGTATGTACAAGTTTTTCGATAGCCGCTTCGTTTTTTGCGCCGAAATTTTGGCTGATCAGCGCACCGGCGCCGGCGGAAAAGCCTAAGAAAAAGCCGATGAACATATTGACAATGGGTCCCATAGAGCCGACGGCGGCAAAGGCTTCGTCGCTGACGAAGTTTCCCACCACCCAGGTATCTACGGTGTTATACAGCTGCTGAAACAGGTTACCCACCAGCAGGGGAAAGGAAAATGCAATCAGCTGCCGGAAAATACTGCCCTGGGTCATATCCATACTGCTCCGTTTTTCCCGGTGCAGAGCATTGTGTTTTATGCCAAACAAAGTAATGCCTTCTCTCTCGTAAATTCATACAGATTATAACAAGTCTAACCGGGAAAAGCAAGCCTCCATAAAAAGTAATGCTTGCATTTCCTGAAAAAATGAATACAATAGAATTAATATGTCAAATAGGGTGGATAGCTATGAACAAAATCTACATTCCTCAGGGCTACAAGCCGGTTTTGGACGCTTACGATACACAGCGTGCCATTGCCTACATAAAGGAAACCTTTCAGGAGGAGTTTTCCTCTGCGCTGAACTTAAAGCGGGTATCTGCGCCCCTTTTCGTTACGGAGCAGTCCGGCCTGAACGATAACTTAAACGGCCACGAGCGGGCAGTTACCTTTGATGTGCCGGCTGTGGGCGCAGATGCACAGGTGGTACACTCTCTGGCAAAGTGGAAGCGCCTTGCCCTGAAGCGGTACCGCTTCGTGGTGGGCAACGGTCTTTACACGGATATGAATGCCATCCGCCGGGAAGAGGAGCTGGACAATATTCACTCCATTTATGTGGACCAGTGGGACTGGGAGAAGATTATTACTGCAGAAAACCGCAATCTTGACTATCTTAAGCTGATTGTCCGGGCTATTGTCCGTGCCATTTGCGATACCAACGACCGTCTGCACGTCCGTTTTCCCCAGCTGCGGGTGGAGCTTTGCCGGGAGGTCAGCTTCATCACTTCTCAGGAGCTGGAGGATATGTACCCGGAGCTTTCCGGCTCGGAGCGGGAGCGGGAGTATGTAAAAACTCAAAAAACCGCCTGCATTATGCAAATCGGCGGCAAGCTGAAATCCGGCAAGCCCCACGATGGCAGAGCCCCCGACTATGACGACTGGAACTTAAACTGTGATATTTTCTTCTGGAACGATGTGCTGGGAAGGGCGTTGGAGATTTCCTCTATGGGTATCCGTGTGGATGCGCAGGCGCTGGACCGTCAGCTTCGGGAATCTGGCTGTGATGATAGACGAAACTTGCCTTTCCACAAAATGCTACTCGCAAACGAACTGCCTCTCACCATCGGCGGCGGCATCGGCCAAAGCCGCCTCAGTATGCTGATGATGGGCTGCGCCCATATCGGCGAGGTACAGTCCAGCATTTGGGACAGCGAAACCGTGGAAGCCTGTGAAAAGGCGGGTGTCCCTCTGCTGTAAGAAAGGGATTTTATGAAGTACGATTATTTGATTGTGGGTGCCGGTCTGTTTGGCGCCGTATTTGCCTACGAAGCCGGTCAAATAGGGAAGAAGTGCCTTGTCATCGACAAGCGGGACCACATCGGCGGCAATATCTATACCTATGAAGAAGCCGGTATTCAGGTGCATAAGTACGGCGCCCATATTTTCCACACCTCCGACGAAAAGGTTTGGAATTATGTAAACCAATTTACCGCCTTTAACCGCTTCACCAATTCACCCATGGCTCGCTACGGTGAACGGCTTTACAATATGCCCTTCAATATGAATACCTTCCACCAGCTTTGGGGCGTAACCACCCCCGCCCAGGCAAAGGAAAAGATTGCCCAGCAGGTGAAGGAGGCCGGCATCACCGAGCCTAAAAACCTGGAGGAGCAGGCCATTTCTATGGTCGGCAAGGATATTTACGAAATTCTTGTAAAGGGCTATACCGCCAAGCAGTGGGGCAGACCCTGCAGTGAGCTCCCGTCCTTTATCATTAAGCGCCTGCCGGTGCGGTTCACTTTTGACAATAACTATTTTAACGATACCCATCAGGGCATTCCCGTGGACGGCTACACTGCCATCGTGGAAAAAATGCTGGAGCACGCCGAGGTGCGCTTAAACTGCGACTTCTTTGAAAACCGGGCGCAGTGGGGAAAAATGGCAGATAAAATCCTGTTTACAGGTATGATTGATGCCTACTACGATTACTGCTACGGCGAACTGGAATACCGGGGTCTGCGGTTTGAAACGGAAACGCTGGATACGGATAATTTCCAAGGAAATGCGGTTATCAACTATAACGAATACGAAGTGCCTTATACCCGGATTATTGAGCATAAGCATTTTGCCTTCGGTACACAGGAAAAAACAGTCATTACCCGGGAATATCCCCAAAAGTGGGAACGGGGTCAGGAGCCCTATTACCCCGTGAACAACGACGAAAACAACGCCCTTTACGCAAAATATAAAGCCTTGGCGGACCGGGAGGAGAAGGTAATCTTCGGCGGACGGCTGGGTCAGTACAAGTACTACGATATGCATCAGGTAATCTCCGCGGCGCTAACCTGCGCGGAGGCGGAACTTCTGTAAATACAGGTTGACAATTTGTCGATTCCGTGTATACTATAACTGTAAACTGAATATACCGTTGAAGCCGTTTGGGAAAGTGGCGTATGCCCGCCGAAGGATTGAAAGTCTCAGGTGCCCCTGTGGGTAGAGACCGAGCGGTTGAGGACTCTCTGGAGAACACATTAAGTTGTGTGCCGAAGGTGCAAGGCGGAAGCCGAATCTCTCAGGCAAAAGGACAGGGACGCTTTATTCGGGAAACCGATACTGTGTGCTTTTTGGAGCAGTCCGTCTACAGGACTGCTCTTTTTACGAGAAAACAGAAAAGGATGATTGATTATGTACGGAAAACCTCTGGAATCTATTGAATTTGTGGAAAAGTTCGACCCGGTTGTCGCCCAAATGATGAATCGGGAATTCTCCCGTCAGAAGGACGGTTTGGAGCTGATTGCGTCCGAGAACTTTGCCTCTCCCGCGGTAATTGCGGCTATGGGCTCTGTGCTCACCAACAAATACGCAGAAGGCTTGCCCGGCAAGCGGTACTACGGCGGCTGCCAGTTCGTGGACGAGTTGGAGACCCTCTGTATTGAGCGGGCAAAGGAGCTGTTCGGCGCAGAAAACGCCAATGTACAGCCCCACTCCGGCGCACAGGCCAATATGGCAGTGGAGCTTGCCATTTTGCAGCCTGGC
>JAZSKZ010000124.1:0-16117 GCA_045535135.1 Faecousia sp. | reverse complement strand
GGACGATGTCCAAACCGGGGGCTTGTATTTTTTGATACCTGCTTTGTACAGGTTGCACAAAAATAGGGGGTTGTACTTGTGCAAGTATACGAAAACGAACAAATGTTCATAAAACTATTGACAAGTACTCAAACAAGTACTAAAATGTATGTGCAACCAAAAATCATACGCAAACAAGTACAATACTGGAGGTGTGTTCGTGTGGGGAAATTTGATGTATCTGCGTGCTCCAAAGCGCAGACCTGTGCGGCGGGGGCGCTATATGCAAGGAGAGGATTTACAAAGCAGCCTGCCCTACGCCTGGTGCGTGGTATGCGGCAAGGAGGTTTACGGACCGCAACGGATGCGGTGCGCGGAATGTGGAAGGCAGGGAAGGAATAATGAAAAAACTACATAAGTATCCAAGTCCCTGTCTGACTTGCACCCGGGTGCCATACCCGGAGGACTGCGAGAATAAAAGATGCCGTCCCTGGCGGCAATGGTTTACGGACCAGTGGGAAATGATTCGTGCATATCCCTATTATCAGAAGGAAAACGGAAAAGCGGAATCGGTGGGGGTTTCTGTGGGCGGCAACCGTTACGCCCACCCCTTGCAGGTGCGGGCGTATCTTGCTGCTGATCCTTGTAAGAAATGCAGCTGCCCAAAGAATCTTTGTACAGAGCCTTGCCGCATACGCAGAGATTGGGAAAAAGCCAATAAGGAGGTATTACAATGAATTGGAAAAATGAGGCAATGGAGAAGCTGCGAAAATTCGATGCTATGGCAAGCAGCCTTGTAAATATTCCCCAGGAGCTGGAACGGCTGAAAATTGCAGCTACCAGCATCCGCAGTGCTCGCATTGACGGGGACCCGGTACGGGGCGGCGGCAACCGCCGGGAGGAAATACTGATGGACAATATGATGCGCCGTCAGGAGCTGCAATGGAAGCTGGAGCAGGCAAAGCACTGGGTTTCCTGCACGGAAAAAGCAATGGCTATCTTATCGCCGGAGGAAAAACTGATTCTCAGGCGGCTGTATGTTTACCCGGAAAAGGGGAGCCTTGAGCGACTTTGCGGAGAGTTGGGGGTGGAGCAATCCAGTATTTACCGCAAGCGGGATAAGGCACTCTACCGCTTTACGCTGGCTTTGTACGGCGGTATGGAAAGTTGAAAAAGATCCCCCGGCAACCGAAAAGTTGCCGGGGGGAAAGACTTTTGCACATTGATGAAAAACAAGAGGATTAAGGCACAATATATGGTGCAATATGCACAGCATCCGTTGACAAAGAACGGAGAATATAGTATAATGTGATGGACTATGAGTATATGAAGCTTTTGCTCTTGGCAGGCTTTTCCCGTATAGCCATATTAAGGAGAGATGACGGCGATGAAGGAAACGAAGAATATTGAAATCGACTTGCTGCGAGCAGGAAGAGTTCTTCTAAAGAATATAAAGTACATTGTTGCGGTAGCGGTACTGGCCGGTCTATTGGGCTGGCTGGTATGCTCGACGGTCGTAACGCCGATCTACCGGGCAGAGGCGAAAATGATTGTAAACTCTAAGATGACCAGCGTCAGCACCGGTCAGATCACAACGGATCAGTTGGCGTCCTCTATGAAATTAGTGGATACCTGTGCCATTATTATCCGCAGCCGCACGGTACTTGAGCCGATTATTGATAAGCTGGAGCTTCAGGATTCCTATGGGTCGCTTGCAGCCTGCATCAGTGTTACGGCAGTAAATGAAACATCGGTTATGCAAATTGCTGTGGAGCATCCCGATCTTGAGGTAGCCAAAGCGGTTTCTAAAATGATTCTGGAAATTTCTCCCCAAATTATTATTGAAGCCATGGAGGCAGGATCGGTAAAAACCGTGGAAAGCACGTATGCTTCTGGAGCACCGGTTTCGCCTAATGTGGCAATAAGTACGATTTTTGCAGCATTAATCGGAGGCATACTTGCTTGCGTTTTCGTGATGGTGATTGCAATGCGGGATGACACGTTTAAGTCTGAGGGAGATATTCAAACGCGTTTGCAGCTGCCGATTTTGGGCGTTATTCCCTCCATTGAGAGCTGCGAGACTCGCTCTGCCGGAAGAATGCAGGATGCACAGAAGGGAGAGGACTGACGGTCATGTTCAACAAAAGAAAAAACTATTCTTTTAAGGCTCCTCGCATTATTGATGCAGCAGCTCCCTTTGCGTATGAAGAGGCCTATAAAGATTTGCGGACAAACTTTAACTTCGTTGCACGCAACGGCAAAAAGAAAAAGATCATAATTACAAGCACTCTGCAAGGCGAAGGGAAGTCCTCTGTTGCGGTCAACCTGGCAGTTTCTCTGGCGCAAACCGGCAGTCGTGTATTGCTGATGGATACAGATATGCGGAATCCTTCTTTGCATCGGTATTTAAAGATTCAGAAGGATCATAATATGGGCCTGTCCACCTTGCTTAACGGAAACTATCGGGTGGAAGATTGCTTAATCCATACAGAATATGGCGTTGACATTATCCCCGGAGGGTCCACACCGCCCAACCCGGCGGAGCTGATCAGCTGCACAGAAATGAAAAACCTGCTGCAGGCAGCGGAAGGAAGCTATGATTATGTTATTTGTGATGCACCTCCTGTAGGCGTAATTACGGATGCGGCGGCGCTCAGTCCACTTTGCGATGGCATACTGTTTGTGATTCGTCAAGGAATGGCCAGTTGGAATCAGGTAACCGGTGCTTTGCGAAAGCTGGAGACCGTGAACGCAAAAATTTTGGGAACAGTACTAAACCAGTACGATATCGGCCAGGATACGACAAGAGGCTACAAGCGATACCAGTCCTACAGATACGGAAGCTATCACGCAAAAAAGAACGGGTAGAAAACGATGATGGGAATAACTGATATTCATACACATATTCTTCCAGCAGTAGATGACGGTGCTCGGGATTTGCAGATGGCTTGCCAGATGCTAACCGCTGAAAAAACCAGCGGTGTAGATCGAGTGATCTTGACTCCGCATTTTTATCCCCAGGAGGAGGAAATATCTGTTTTTCTGCAACGGCGGGAAGAGGCACTGGCAAAAGTGCAGGCGGCGTATCTCCCTGAAAAGATGCCGGAAATCCGTTGGGGTGCGGAGGTGCGGTACTGTGAATTCCTTGGGGAGATGGACGTAAAGCCGCTGACCCTGGCCGAAGGCAGATATCTGCTTCTGGAATTGCCCGGTGGCAATCAGCCCCGGCGGCTGACACAGACGGTAGACCAGCTGCTCTCACAGGATATAACGCCGGTGTTTGCCCATATTGAGCGGTGCATTTATTTCCGCGATACGCCCAAGCTTTTGGCAGATCTTGTGCATATGGGCGCGCTGGCACAGATAAGCGCCCATGCGGTTTTCGATAAGCGGGACAAGCGGTTCGCTATGGCCTGTTTAGAAAACGGGCTTGCCCATATTGTAGCATCCGATACTCATGATATGGATGCCCGGCTGCCGAACCTGGCACAGACGGTGGAGAAATTGCCGAAGGTCCAAGCGAAAGCGGCGGAGTCCTTTGCCCGCTGCCTGTGGGACAATGAACCTGCACCGCCTTTTTCCATTCAAAGCACGGAAAAAGGAATTTTAGGTTACCGATAAATCCCATAATTATTGGAGGGAACTCCGAGAAAGTGAGAAAAATGATGAAGAAGAAGATTGTTCAGCGTATACTGGTTGCTTTGCATTACTGTGCGATGATTGCCCTGTTTTTAGCCTGCTGGATTATTTTTTATAGATGGCCTGCAAAGGAAGGGGCATACTTTGTTCATAACCGGACTATTTGTGCGTGCTATGCGCTTGTGCTGGTTACATTGAGTAATGTATACCGATGCTATAAGGTAGGCTACTCTCGGGTGAGTGAATTGTTTTTGAGCCATGCGTTGGCCAATTTGCTGAGTTGGGGAATTACCTATGTAATGCTGTGTATAATGGCGCAGAAATTTGTGAATCCGTTAGCTGGCTTTGGTGCGTTTTTAATCCAGTGCATAGTTAGTGCCGTACTTATGAAGCTGATGAATGTGGTGTACTTTTCTGCACACAAGGCAAAAAATGCTGTCATTATCTATCGAAACGATACGGACCTCAAAAAGCTGGAGGAAGTTTACGCATTCAATGAAAAATGGAATATTTGCAAAAGAATCCGCTGTAATGTAGGAAGAGAGCACGATTTACCCGATGACCAGAAGAGTCAAAGCGCCAATACTACAGATATCCACGCTTTGATTGCGGAGATGGAACCCTATGATGTGGTTTTTGTTTCCGGCGTGAACGCAACCCTTCGCAACGGCATCGTTAAATACTGCGTAGAAACAGACAAAACGTGCTTCTTTGTGCCCCATACCGGCGATGTGATTATTGCCGGCGCAACCCATACCCGGGCATTTTCTGTGCCGATTTGCAAAACCGGCCGTTGCAAAATCTCCCCGGAATATACCCTTATTAAGCGGTTATTTGATATACTTATCAGCTTCTGCGGCCTTGTGGTTCTGTTCCCCTTTATGATAGGTACAGCCATTGCCATCAAGGCCTACGATGGCGGCCCTATTCTCTATAAGCAGGTACGCCTGACCAAAGACGGCAAGGAATTTAAGATTCTCAAGTTCCGCTCCATGCGGGTGGATGCAGAAAAGGACGGCGTTGCCCGCCTGTCCTCCGGCGATAGCGATAGCCGGATTACCCCTGTGGGCAAGGTGATTCGCGCCATTCGGTTTGACGAATTGCCCCAGCTTATCAATATTCTGCGTGGCGATATGAGCATTGTGGGCCCCCGCCCGGAGCGCCCGGAGATTGCGGCCCAGTATCGGGAAGTGCTGCCCGCATTTGACCTGCGGCTGCAGGTGAAGGCAGGTCTTACCGGCTATGCCCAGATTTACGGTCGGTATAACACCGAGCCGGTGGACAAGCTGAAAATGGACCTCATGTACATAAATAACATCGGTCCCATTGAAGATTTGAAGCTGCTTTTCGCAACCATTCGCATTCTCTTTATGAAAGAGAGCACGGTGGGCATTGCAGAAGGTCAGACCACGGCAATGGCCGGACAGCAGGAAGAAAAGGAAACCGCAAGCGTTTCCTGATATACGAAAATAGTCGTAAAAGAAAGGAATCTGTGTTACGCAGAGGGTATGAACCGTGAAAGTATGTGTTCTTGCCGGTGGCAGCTTTGAAAAAAACCGCGCCGAGTATCATTTGACCCGGGATTTTATTGCTTATTTCTTGGACAAGGGCGCAGAAGTATCCCTGATTCAAAAGTACGAGAATCAGCAGAATGTGCTTCCTGATGTGCTTCGGGACAGACCGGGCTTCCTGCTCTATGAGTATCGTGTGGAAGCGGTAAAAAAGAAGAATTTTATTGGGCGTATGCTGGGAGAAATGACTTATTATCTCCGAGCAGTGAAGGCGGTTCGCAAGGAAAAAGACAGCGATGTGTTCTTCCTGCAATCCAATAACTGCGCGTACTTACCGATTTTTCTGATTCATCTTTTCACCCGCAAGCCGGTTCTTTACAATGAGCAGGATATTTTTCCCCAAAATGCTTTCCTTGCGGGAATTTTAGGAGAAAAATCCCTCCCTGGCAGAATCCTTTTCGGGCTCCAAAAGTGGGCGCTGCGCCACGCAGACGGTGTTATCACCATCTCGGAGGATATGAAAAAAACCTTGCAGGCGGCCGGTGCAAAGAATGTGTGGGTTGCCTATAACTGGAAAAACGACGGAAACGGGGAGAAGCTCCCCGGTTATGATGACGGCAAATTCCACGCCGTATATGCCGGCAACATCGGCGTAATGCAGAATGTAGAGCTTTTGATCGAGGCTGCTCGCCTCTTAAAGGACAATGGGGATATCTGCATTGATATTTACGGAAACGGTGCGCATTTTGAAGGGTGCAAGGTAAAGGCAGAAGGCCTTGCCAATGTGTGTTTCCGGGAGCCTGTTCCGGTGCATCAGGCGTTCAGCCTGTATGAAAATGCGGATGTGAATTTGGTGCCGCTGGCAAAGGGCGTGATTGCCACTGCGCTGCCCAGCAAAACAGCGGTTTGTTTACAATGCGGGAAACCGGTGATTTTCTGCTTCGATGAAGAGGCGGAGTTCTCGAAAGAAATGGCAGCTGCCGGTTGCCCGGTAGTGAGCCCTGAAGATGCAGAGGGATTGGCAAAGGCAATTGCGCAAATGCAAAAAGCCCCTGTATATCCCGGAGAAAGCGCAAAAGCATTGTTTGATAAAGAAAAATCGCTGGAAACCTACGGACAAGCGGTAAAAGTACTTATGAATTGCTGAACAGAGGTTTTGAATATACCGAAAGATTGAGGAAACGGTTTATGAATATACTACTGTTATCACCCTTGCCACCGCCGTCGGGTGGAATTGCCCGGTGGACAGAAAGATATCTTGCCTGGGCTGACGGAAAAATTAATGCTTCTGTTGTCAATACGGCGCTGATCGGCAAGCGTGCCGGTGAGGCGTGTGCCAAAAAGAGAATTTTCGACGAGGTAAGGAGAACAGCTCGTATTGTAAGAGAAACAGGCGTTCAGCTAAAGAATAAACCTGACATTATGCATCTGAATACCAGTTGTTCCAAGTTAGGAATTATTCGCGATTGGTTGTGCGCAAGAAAAGCGGCAAAAGCCCATGTAGCGATTGCGGTACATTGCCACTGCAATATTGAGGACCAATTGGGCGGCGGAAAAATTGCGGTTTACTTATTTCACCGCATTGTTCGTATGGCCAAGGCGGTTTTGGTGCTAAATGAAAAGTCGCAAAAGTACATTGCGGCAATTGCGCCTGAAAAGGTTAAGATTTGCCCAAATTTTGTACTGGCGGAACAAATTGCCGATGCACATAGTATCCGTGAGGAATTGCGTACAATCGTCTATGTAGGGGATGTGCGGTTTTCCAAAGGTTCGGATGACATCTACAAGGTGGCAAAGAAGCTTCCTTCCAAGCAATTTATTATGGTAGGCTCTGTGGCGGAAGAAATGAAAGCCCAGGAGAAGCCGGATAATGTCGTATTGCTGGGAAGATTGGAAGCGGCAGAAGTGTATGAGCAGCTGCAAGAGGCGGATGTATTTCTGTTCCCGTCATTGACGGAAGGCTTTTCCGTTGCTTTACTGGAGGCGATGGCAAAGGGGCTGCCCTGTGTTGCCACAGATGTGGGAGCCAATGCAGAAATGCTTATCGAAGGTGGCGAAGTCGTTGATGTTCACGATGTGGACGGAATGGTTCGTGGGATAGAAAGTATGGAAAACAAGGCTGTACGGCAGAAAATGTCCGAAGCGAACATAAAAAAAGTGCAAACTTGTTATGAGCATAACAAGGTGATGGAGCAGCTTATTCGTATTTACGAGGGGATTTTATGAGGAAAGTTATGGTAGTCATTCCCACCCTGGGTACCGGTGGCGGAGAGAGAATGGCGCTGAGTATTATTGAGAATATCAATGCGCAGGACATGCAAATTCGACTGGTATCTCTGTATCCGGATACTGACAGCATTTTCTCCCGGGAAGCTAAGGAAAAAGGCGTGGATGTAGTCTACCTGAACAAGAAAAACGGGATGGATTTTGCGGTTGTGAAAGAACTGCGGCGGGAAATCCGCAAGTTTAACCCGGATGTGATTCATACCCACCTGTATGTCATTCCCTATGTAATGCTGGCAGCCAAACGGAAAACCGTTAAGTACCACACGGTACATAATATTGCAGACAAGGAAGCAACAGGGCTTTTGCGAAAATTGCAGGCTGTTGCGTTCCGGCACTGTAATTTCCGGCCAGTGGCCATTTCTCCTTACTGTGCCGAAACGATCACCGATATATATGGAATCCCTGCGGACAAGATTCCCTGCATTCTCAACGGCATGGATACTGACAGATTCTTTCCGGCGCCTGTAGCCCACGAGGGGATTCGCTTGGTATCTGTGGGCCGGTTTGAAGAACAGAAAAACCAGAAGCTTTTGCTGACGGCGTTCCAAAAAGTTGTGGAAACCCTGCCGGAGGAAGAGATTCTCTTAGATATCGTGGGCGAAGGATACCTGCGGCCGGAACTGGAAGCACAGGCAGACAGCCTGGGCATCCGGGATAAGGTGCTGATGGAGGGCATCTCCCGGGATGTGCCGGGAAGGCTCAATATGGCAGATATTTATGTCCAGTCTTCAGACTTTGAGGGGCTGCCCGTATCTGTATGCGAGGCGCTTGCCTGCGGACTGCCGGTGGTGGCAACCAAAGCCGGCGGAACGGTGGATATTGTCAAAGATGAGGAAACCGGTATTTTGACAGAAATCGGGGATAAAAACGCCCTTGCAGATGCAATTGTTCGCCTGATAAAAGATGGCGAAACAAGAAGAAAAATGGCTATGTCTGCCGCAGAATTTGGAAAGGCACTGTCCATCAAGGTAACGGCTGCAAAATACGAGGAACTATACAGAAAAAATGACTGAAACAAGAAATGTTGACAGAGGAGGGGAAACCGTTGATTGATACAAGAAGGACCAGCGGAATTATGGGTATCATATCGTTTTTGTGCTTTGCTACCCTTCCTCTGAATGACCTACAAATCGGCGGCACCAGTATTTACAAATACCTGATCATTGGAATTATCGCTGTTACGGTAATGGTGTTCTTATATTTGTCCGGGACGGTGCGGCTTCAGAAGGCAGAGCTACTTTGGGTCGTTTATGTATTCTATGGATTTATCATATCAGTCTTTTCTGAGAACGGGAAAGGACTGGGTTATGCGATAGGTATGCTTCAGCTATGTGCAATGTGCGTGCTGCTTCTGCAGTTCAAGGACTATAGCAGAAAGACGGTTCTCACAGGCTTTTTCGTCTGCAGTGCCGTTATGATTTATTTGCTTATGGCGTTTTCTACAGAACAGAGATATACCGATCGGAATGTGATTGATTTTGGCGAATGGGGTTCTATGGACCCCAATGCATGGTGTACGAGCCTGATTGTCCCGGTAGCGACTTGCACGTATTACGCATTCAAAGTAAAAAGACTCTGGAAACGTGCTGCGTTGATTGCGCTGGACATTTTTGCCTTCTATACCATCTTGCTTACCGGCTCTCGGGGCGGTCTGCTGTCTAATGCTGTAGTAGTTTTGATTGTTTCTCTGCGGGCAATGCGGGCATCCTGGAAGACGATGATTACCGTTCCCGTACTTGTGGCACTGGCTGCCTTTGCCTTCTTTAAATGGATTCTCCCCAATGTCAGCCAAACACTGATGGAGCGGTTTACATTTGATACGATATCGGAAACCGGCGGCGGTGGACGCACGGAGGCATGGACCTTTGCTGTTAATAAGATAGTATCGGACCCGCTGCGGCTGCTGTTTGGATACGGATTATACGGGGCAAAAGGCTATTACAACGCCCACAATCAACTTTTGCAAGTCTTAATGGACAGCGGACTTATCGGCTTCTCTTTGCATATTGCTATGCTTCGCCATATTTATAAGCGGGCAAAGGCAAACGGAGAAATTATGCTGGCAAGCTTCTGGGGTGTTCAGGCAGCGCTGCTGACGCTTTCTGCCTATGCGCATTTTAAGATGCCCTGGATGATTTATTTGTTCTGCTTGTTTGCTTACAGAAAGGGTAACCGGCATGAAAGAATCCCAGCGTAATGGTGCAAGCTTAGGCTCTGCCATTTCTATGAAATTTGCGGAGCGATTGGGCACGCAAATTGTCAATGTAGTACTCAATATGGTAATGGCCCGGCTTCTGTACCCGGAGGCCTTTGGCACCGTTGCCATTATTAATGTTTTTATTGTGCTGGCGCAGTGTATTTCCCAAAACGGAATCAGCAGTGCGATTGTGCAGAAGAAGGAAGAAGACGAGGCCGATTATTCCACAGGTCTTGTTTTAGGTTTGGGTTTGGCAACAGTGCTGTATGCAATCATTTTTGTTGCGGCACCTTGGATTGGTGCATTCTATAACAATCCGGCCTTGACCGTATATTTGCGGGTGCTGAGCCTTGTGCTGTTTCCCGGTGCACTCAATACGGTATATAATGCCATCAATATGCGTAAGATGCAATTTAAGTCCATTATGATCTCCGGCATTTTTTCCAGTATCACATCCTGCCTTTTGGGTGTGGTATGCGCCTATTTTGGCGCCGGGATCTGGGCGCTGATTATTCAGCAGGGGGCAAATGTCCTGCTGCAGACCGGAATTTTGGCAGCGTTGACAAAATGGAAACTGTCCTTGCACTTTTCCAAGGAGAGTGCAAAGAGTCTCTTTGGCTACGGAAACAGAATCGTGATTGCCGGTATTATCGACAATCTATACTATGATGCGGAGAATCTCTTTATCGGCAAGGCAATGTCTCAGGCAATGCTTGGATTTTTTACAAATGCAAGAAATTACCCCCTTCGGGTAATTTCCAGCGTAAAGGACACCATTGCCAATGTGATTTTCCCGGCAATGGCAAAAGAGAAGGGCGACACGGAAAAGATTCGTGGAATTGCCAAACACAGCCTGCAGCTGTTTACCTTTTTGGTATTTCCCGTGATGTTTGGTATGGCGCTTGTGGCACGGGAATTTACCATTTCGCTGCTGACGGAAAAATGGGAGCAGTCTATCATCCCTATGCAGTATTTCTGTGTCTCCTTGTCCGTGCTGGCAATCAGCTCTCCCAATGTGCAGATTGTAAAAGCCTTGGGCTTGAGCCAGCTGGTACTGTACATTGAGATTATGCGAAAGGGAGCAATGTTTGCGGCCCTAGGCATCGTGTTACTGCTTGCCCCTACGATTAACAATGTTGCGCTGGGGTCTATGGTGGCAACAGTTTTGATGGCGCTGGTTGTGGCGCAGATTTGCGGCAGTAAAATCGGCTACGGCGTTTTGCGTCAACTGTGGGATATCCGCCGGAATTTGATGGCCGTTGTGGTTATGGTAGTTGTTTTGCTGGCGAAAGAAGCCTTTTTGCCCTTAGAAAATAGAATGCTTCTAGATATGCTGCTTAAGGTTGCGCTTGGCGGCGTTTCTTACTTTGGCGCAGCGCTGCTGACACGCAACGAAATCCTTTGGGAGTTTTTAGGCAAATTACGAAAAAGAAAATCTAAATGACAGCAGAAAGGCTGGAAAGTAAGTATGAGTGAGTTTTGTCCGGTTGTGAGCGTTACAATGACCGCCTATAACCATGGAAAATATATACGGCAGGCGGTGGAAAGTGTTTTTGCCCAAAAGACCAACTTCGATTTTGAAGTAATCGTGGGTGAGGACTGCTCTCCCGCACCGGACAAGAGTCGGGAAATCCTGTTGGAGCTGAAGGAGAAATACGGCGAACGGCTGGTCCTTTTGCTCCACGAAAAGAATTTAGGCCCTCGGGGGAACAGCAGAGCCATTAAGGAGAAAGTACGGGGAAAATATATTGCGCATTTGGAGTGCGACGATTATTGGACAGACCCCAATAAGCTCCAGCGGCAATATGATTTTTTGGAGGCGCACCCGGAGTATAGCGCTTGCGGCGCGGATAGCTGCTTGATTGACGATGACGGAGAGACTCTTTGGAAGAACACCTTAGGTTTGCGCAAAGACAATGCCTTTACAATGCGCGATTATAAGGTGAAAGGATTTACCGTCCACGGAAATGTTTTGATGCGCAGAGCATCTATTATGTCGGTGCACGACGAAAAAGTGAAAAAGCTGCTCAATACAGGCACGACGATGGGCGATATTTATACGTTCAGCTTGCTTTATTCCTACGGCCCGATTTATGTATTTAAGGAAGTAATGCACGCCCACCGGGCAGGGGATCAGGTAGCAAGCAGTTTTAGCGAAAGCAGTAAAAAGAGGATGATTGAATATTCCTATATGCAAATGGACATCGCCAAGGCGTTGGAGGAATATTTCGACCATAAGAAGGATTTTTCCTTTATTGTGGTAAACCGCTTGGCGGAGGTAATGGTTACCTATCTTTTCTTCAGAAAAGGTTATGCACTCACTTGGAAGGAAATAGGTAAACTGTTTCGGGCAAATCCGCTTTCTGTTCGGCTGCGCGCATTGTGGCGGACAGCTTATAGAATAATCCACCGCGGGCTGGGAAAAATCAAGAGGAAATTACTCCGTTTGCAGTGAAAGACTGTGCAAGGGAAGAAGACTAATGCTTCGAAAGGGTGAGGACGATGATTAACGGGAAAAAGGCGCTTTTAGTTTTAGGCGCTATTTCTGCAATGAACGAAATTGTAATTGACGCAAAAAATATGGGTTATTATGTTGTTGTTGCAGATTACCTAATGGACTCTCCTGCGAAAAAGTATGCAGATGAAGCGTGGCTGCTTAGCATTGATGATGTGGATGGCATCGTGAAAAAGTGTCGGGAAAGACAGATTGACGGTGTGATGAACTATTGCATCGACCCGGGACAAAAACCCTACCAGCAGATTTGTGAACAGTTGGGTTTGCCCTGTGTGGCGGGCAAAGAGCAGTTTGACATTATGACAAACAAAGATAAGTTTGCCAAATGCTGCGCAGAGCACGGGTTGGACATTATCCCTAAATATAATATGGACAGGGAGCTGACGGAAGAGGACTATCGCGGGCTTCCTTACCCCATTATGGTAAAACCGGCTGATGGAAGAGCGTCCAAAGGCATAGTAACTGTCTTTAAGCCGGAGGATATGCCAAAAGCTGTGGAGTATGCGCTATCTTTTTCAAAAAGAAAAGAAGTAGTAATCGAAAAATACCTGAAGTGTCCGGAGTTTTGTGCTAAGTATGTGGCCTGTGATGGCGAATTTTACTTTACCTCTATGTCGGATGTTTGGGACAGCGTTTTGCCCGACGGAACAAGAGTCTATATGGGCACATCTACCTATCCCTCCCGTTTTTACGATGCGTATGTAGAAAAGGTGAATGATAAGGTAATTGCTATGCTTAAGGATATTGGCATCCGAAACGGCGCAGTTTCCCTTACCGGCTTTTATGATAATGGTGCATTTCGGTTTTTTGACCCTTCTCTTAGAATGGGGGGTGCGCAGGACTGGCGCGTTGCGGAAGCCGCTTCCGGCATCAATATTGCAAATCTGCTGACGAATTTTGCAATGACTGGCAGTATGGGCGATAAAAACGAGATTAAGAAGATTGACCGGGCTTTTGCTAAAAAGTGTTCGGCATTGCTGTACTATGATTTGAAAATTGGCCAAATTGGCAAGATGGATGGTATAGATGAGATACTAAAGCTTCCCGGTGTGGTGGGGTATCATCAGTGCCACGGTGTGGGCGATATCATCGATAAATACGGAACATCAAATAATGTTGCACTTCGGTTTATTGTTTCCTGCGATAGCAGAGAGGAATTTATTCGAACAGTGGAATCTGCGCATCGGTTAATTGAGATTTTAGACACACAAGGGAACGATATGGTTGCGCCTAAGTACCCACCGAACCTTTTTGGCAGAGGTTAAAGAACAATGAAAGGAAAGTAATGAGGTTTTTATGGCTATCAATGTAACCCGTTCCTCGATGCCGTCTTTTGAGGAATACTGTAATGAAATAAAGGAATTGTGGGACAGTCGGTGGCTGACCAATATGGGTGCGAAGCACCGGCAGCTGGAAGAAAAGCTGAAGGCGTATCTGAGCTGCCCCAATGTGATGCTTTACACCAACGGCCATTTGGCACTGGAAAATGCCATTGAGGCCTACGGCTTTGCACCCGGCAGCGAGGTAATTACCACGCCCTTTACCTTTGCGTCCACCACCCACGCCATTGTGCGCTGCGGGCTGACTCCTGTGTTTGCCGATGTAAAGGCAGACGATTACACGATGGACCCGGAGAGTGCGGAAAAGCTGATTACAGATAAAACCGTCGCCATCTTGCCTGTCCACGTATACGGCAATCTGTGCGAGACGGAAAAGCTGCAGGCGCTGGCGGACAAGTATAACCTCAAGCTGATTTACGATGCGGCCCACGCCTTTGGCGTTACCAAGGACGGCGTTTCTGCCGCCTGCTTCGGCGATGTTTCCATGTTCAGCTTCCACGCTACCAAGGTGTATAACACCATTGAGGGCGGCGCACTTACATATAGTGATGAGAGCTTAACCGGCAAGCTTACCGCCCTGCGGAACTTTGGTATGGAAAACAGCGAATATGTTCCCTATGCCGGCGGAAATGCCAAAATGAACGAATTTCAGGCATCCATGGGACTTTGTAACCTGCGCCACGCAGACGAGGAAATTGCCAAGCGGAAAGCGGTTGTGGAGCGCTACCGCGCCCATCTTGAGAATGTTCCCGGCATCCGGCTTGCCCCGGTGCAGGCAGGCGTAAAATCCAATTATGCCTATTTCCCGGTGGTGTTTGACGGCTTTAAGAAGTCGAGGGACGAGGTGTACACCCAGCTGGGTAGTCAGGAGATTACTGCAAGAAAGTATTTCTACCCCTTGACCAACGCCTTTGATTGCTACAAGACTCTTCCCACCGCAGGAGAGGAAAAGACCCCGGTGGCAAGCTATATAGCAAGCCGGGTGCTGTGTTTGCCGCTGTATGCGGATTTGGCACTTTCCGATGTGGACAGAATCTGTGAGATTATTTTGAAGTAAAGGATGACCGATGCTATGAAAGGTATTATCTTAGCCGGGGGAAAGGGTACACGGCTGTATCCTATGACCAAGGCGGTATCCAAGCAGCTGCTTCCCATTTACGATAAGCCGCTGATTTACTATCCCTTGTCCGTTCTGCTCCTTGCAGGTATCCGGGAGATTTTGATTATCTCTACCCCTGAGGATATCGGCAATTATCAAAAGCTTTTGGGCGACGGCGAAAAATTGGGCATCTCTTTTACCTATAAAGTGCAGGATACTCCCAGAGGCCTGGCAGACGCCTTCATTTTGGGCGAGGAATTCATCGGAGACGATGCAGTTTGCCTTGTACTGGGCGACAATGTGTTTTACGGGCAGGACTTCTCCCGTACCCTTTGGCGTGCCAAGGAAAAGGTGGAGCAATCGGGTGGCGCCTGCATTTTCGGCTACCCCGTAAAAGACCCTAAGGCCTTTGGCGTGGTGGAATTTGACAAGGACAGAAAGGTGCTTTCCATTGAGGAAAAGCCCCAGAATCCCAAGTCCGATTACGCTGTACCCGGTCTTTATTTCTATGATAATTCCGTGGTGGAGATTGCGAAGAATGTGAAGCCCTCCGCCCGTGGCGAAATTGAAATTACCGCAGTTAACAATGCTTACTTAGCTGCCGGAACCCTGCATGTGCAGCTGCTGGGTCGAGGTATGGCCTGGCTGGATACCGGCAGTCCCGAGGGAATGCTGAAGGCTTCTGAATTTGTGGAGGCCGTACAGAGCCGTCAGGGCTTCTATGTTTCCTGCATTGAGGAGATAGCCTGGCGCCGAGGCTTTATCGGCGATGAGCAGCTGCAAAAAATCGGCACAGAGCTTAGTATGACTGAATACGGACAGTACCTGCTGTCCCTTGTGAAGGGTGAAAACAAATGACCGTAATTGTTACCGGCGGTGCCGGATTTATCGGCTCTAACTTTATATTCCATATGCTGGGGAAATACTCCGATTACCGCATTATCTGCCTGGACAAGCTGACCTATGCCGGTAATTTGAGCACTTTGGCGCCTGTGATGGACAATCCTAATTTCCGCTTTGTAAAGCTGGATATTTGCGACCGGGCGGGGGTTTATAACCTCTTTGAAGAGGAAAAGCCGGATGTGGTGGTAAATTTTGCGGCGGAAAGCCACGTGGACCGCTCCATTGAGGACCCGGAGATCTTCCTGCGGACCAACATTTTGGGCACACAAGTGCTGATGGATGCCTGCCGGAAGTACGGCATTACCCGCTATCATCAGGTGTCTACCGATGAGGTCTATGGCGATTTGCCCCTTGACAGACCTGACCTACTCTTTACCGAGGAGACACCCATTCATACCAGCTCTCCTTACTCGTCCTCCAAGGCCGCTGCGGATTTGCTGGTGCTGGCCTACCACCGTACATACGGTCTGCCAGTCAGCATTTCCCGTTGCTCCAATAATTACGGCCCCTATCATTTCCCGGAAAAGCTTATTCCGCTTATGATTGCCAACGCCCTGAACGATAAGCCGCTGCCGGTTTACGGTGAGGGTTTGAATGTACGGGACTGGCTCTATGTGGAGGACCACTGCAAGGCCATTGATCTTATTA
>JAZSKZ010000159.1:0-11576 GCA_045535135.1 Faecousia sp. | reverse complement strand
CTGTATTTTGCCTGTAGGCAACGACTATACCTTCTGGGGTCGTGGCGTGTCCCAAGGCCACTCCGATGCCATCCGCCGGATTCCCGGTGTGGTGGATGCCCGGCAGTATACTGTGCCCGTGGAAGAGGCTATGAATCGGGTACGCAGCGGCGAAGCGCCCACACTCACCACCCGGCAGAAGCATACGCGGGAATGCTATGTGGTTGCGGAAGAAGGTGCAGATTTAGAGGCGATTCGTCAGGCAATCGTAACAATGCCTGCATACTTTGCGGATTACGATACCTCTGTAACCTTCATTTCTATGGAGGAAATGCGGGAGAAGCACAGTAAGCTTCCCCACGGCGGCAGCGTGATTCGCACAGGCACTACCGGGTGCGGCAACAAGCAGGTTATTGAGTATAAGCTGAATTTGGATTCGAATCCCGAATTTACCGGCAGTGTGCTGGTAGCTTTTGCCCGTGCGGTGTACCGTATGGCACAGCGGGGGGATTTCGGCTGCAAGACGGTGTTTGATGTAGCGCCTGTGGATTTGTCCCCGGTGAGCAGAGAAGAGCTTCTTGCCCATATGCTTTAAGATTGGATGATAGTATGATTTGTGAAAATATCGGTGTCAATGAAAGAGGACACCTTACCTTTGCCGGCTTGGATACGGTCGTACTGGCGCAAAAATATGGTACGCCCCTCTATCTGATGGACGAGGACCGTATTCGCCGTAATTGTCGCCTATATCGCAACGCAATGGCCTCTGCATTTGGGGAGGGAAGTGTCCCCGCCTATGCGGGCAAGGCCGCATGCTTTCGCCGTATGTATGAGATTATGGCGGAGGAGGGTATGGATGCGGATTTGGTATCTGGTGGAGAAATCTATACCGCCAAGAGCGCAGGCTTCCCGATGGAAAAGACCTTCTTCCACGGCAATAACAAAACCGACGAGGATATCCGTTTTGCTATGGACTGCGGCGTAGGCTGCTTTGTGATTGATGGGCCGGAGGAGCTTCTTGCCGTCAATTCCATTGCCGCAGAAAAGGGAATTTGCCAAAAGGTACTGCTGCGGCTCACCCCTGGTATTGACCCCCATACTTACGAAGCGGTGGCCACAGGAAAGGTGGACTCCAAATTCGGCGTAGCCATCGAAACCGGGCAGGCGGAGGACTTTGTAAAAGATGCGCTTGCCTGCGAAAATCTTCGTGTTCTTGGCTACCACTGCCATGTAGGCTCTCAGGTATTCGACGATGACAGCGGTGTATATCTGCATACTGCCGATGTAATGCTGGGCTTTGCTGCCGAAATGCACAATAAGCTGGGCTTTGCGCCGGAGGTGTTTGATATTGGCGGCGGCTACGGTGTGCGTTATACAGAAAAGGATGCCTTTGTGGACATCGAAAAGAATATTGCCGTACTTGCTGACCATATCCGCACCCTTACAGAAAAACTGGGTCTGCCTATGCCGAAAATTTTTATGGAGCCGGGCAGGAGCATTGTGGCAGATGCGGGTATGACCCTGTATACTGCCGGCGTTACCAAGGAAATCACCGGCTACAAGAACTATCTGTCCGTTGACGGCGGTATGACCGATAACCCCCGCTATGCCCTCTACGGCTCACAGTATACCGTATATGTGGCAAACAAAATGGGGGAGAAGGCGAATTTTACCTGCGACCTTGTGGGTCGGTGCTGTGAGTCCGGCGATGTGATTCAGCCGGATGTTATGCTGCCCAAGCCCCAGCGGGGTGATGTGGTAGCGGTCTGCACCACCGGCGCTTACAATTACTCTATGGCCTCCAACTATAACCGGATTCCCAGACCGCCCGTTGTGATGATTCGGGACGGCGCGGATTATATTGTGGTCAAACGGGAGAGCTATGAGGACTTAATCCGAAACGACCGATAAAGGAATGAATGCTGTGTTTTCTATGAAAACAGAAGATTTTTACTACGATTTGCCGGAAGAGCTGATTGCCCAGACTCCTCTGCAAAAGCGGGATTCCTCCCGCCTTTTGGTAATGGATAGGGCTTCCGGGAAAACCACGCACCGTCATTTTTATGATATACTGGATTACCTTCGCCCCGGGGATTGTTTGGTTATGAACGATTCCCGGGTGCTTCCCGCACGGCTTTTGGGACAAAGGCCCACAGGCGGTGCGGTTGAGCTTTTGCTCCTAAAGGACAAGGGCGACAAAAAATGGGAGTGCTTGGCAAAGCCAGGCAGGAAGCTTCAGCCCGGTCAGCAGGTAATCTTCGGCAGTGGTGAACTGACGGCCACGATTTTGGAAATCCTTCCCGACGGTAATCGCTTAGTGGAATTTCACTATGAGGGCATCTTCCTTGAGGTGCTGGAACGGCTGGGTAAAATGCCCCTGCCGCCCTACATTAAGGCAGAACTCAAGGACCGGGAGCGGTATCAGACTGTGTATTCCCGGGAAGTGGGCTCTGCGGCAGCCCCTACCGCAGGACTCCATTTTACCAAAGAACTCCTTTTCCGTTTGGAGGAAAAGGGCGTAAAGCTTGCCTTTGTAACGCTGCATGTAGGCCTCGGTACTTTCCGCCCGGTTAAGGTGGAAAATGTACAGGAGCACCATATGCACAGCGAGCTGTGTATGCTTTCTCCCGAAACGGCGGAGATTCTCAACGCCACCCGAGAAGCGGGCGGCAGAATCATCTGTGTAGGTACAACCTCCTGCCGCACACTTGAATCGCTGGCAGGGGAGGACGGCATTTTTTCTGCAGGAAGCAAGTGGACAGATATTTTTATCTATCCCGGTTATACTTTCCGGGCAATGGACGGACTTATTACCAATTTCCACCTGCCGGAAAGCACACTTGTGATGCTGGTTTCTGCCTTTGCGGGAAAAGACAATGTGCTGTCTGCCTATAAAGAGGCAGTGGCGGAAAAGTATCGCTTTTTCTCCTTTGGCGATGCAATGTTGATAGTATAAAAGATTTATACTATCAACAGAGAAGAGATAATAGAGAAAAGATAAGAGAAAATGAGGCTTTTTGCTTTGGCAAAAAGCAACCATTTCTGTTCGCTCTTCACTTTTTTCTTTTCACTCATCGAAGTTTTGCATCTTATATGCTATAAACTTCGATGATGCGATGCTGATTATTTAACGGTGAGGTAAGTATGTTTAAGCTTAAGAAAACAGATGGGAAGGCCCGACGGGGTGAATTTACCTGTGCCCACGGTACGGTCCAGACCCCTGTATTTATGAATGTGGGCACGCAGGGCGCAATTAAGGGCGCACTCAGTGCGAAAGACTTAAACGACATCGGCTGTCAGGTGGAGCTTTCCAATACCTATCATCTGCACCTCCGTCCCGGCGACGAGGTAGTAAAAAAGTGCGGCGGTCTTCACAAGTTTATGACTTGGGATAAGCCTATTCTTACAGATTCCGGCGGATTTCAGGTTTTCTCTCTGGCATCCCTGCGGAAAATTAAAGAAGAGGGCGTAACCTTCGCTTCTCATATTGACGGACACAAGATTTTTATGGGTCCCGAGGAGAGTATGCAGATTCAGTCTAATTTAGGCTCAGATATCTGCATGGCCTTTGATGAATGTATTGAAAACCCTGCGCCCAGAAGCTATGTTGAGCAAAGTGTGGCGCGCACCTATCGCTGGCTGGAGCGGTGCAAGGCAGAAAATGCCCGACTCAATGCCCTTCCCGATACAGTAAATCCCCAGCACTTGCTTTGGGGCATCAATCAGGGTGGAACTTACCCGGATATCCGCGCTGACCATATGAAGCGGATTGCGGATTTGGATCTGCCGGGTTATGCCATCGGCGGCCTTGCCGTAGGCGAAACGGCAGAGGAGATGTATGACATTATCGAAGCTGTTGAGCCTCATATGCCGGCAAATAAGACCCGATATTTGATGGGCGTCGGTACACCCACCAATATCATTGAAGCCGTTGCCCGAGGCGTCGACTTCTTCGATTGTGTAATGCCTGCCCGCAATGCCCGCCACGCCCGGCTCTTTACTTGGGAGGGTGCTATCAATCTGAAAAATGCCAAGTATCAGCTGGATATGGATCCCATTGACCCGCATTGTGATTGTCCCGTCTGCCGCCGATATTCCCGTGCATATATCCGCCACCTGTTTGTTGCGGATGAAATGCTTGCTATGCGGCTGAGCGTTATGCACAATCTGTATTTCTATAATAAGCTGATGGAAAAGATTCGGGAAAGCCTTGATACGGGAACATTTGAAGCCTTCAGAAATGAATTTTCTGAAAAATTATCCCGCAGAATCTAAAATTTTCTTGCATTTTATGGGATGCATGATATAATAGCAAAGAAATTACACATAAAGGAGCTACAGTTATGTTACACTTTTTGGAAGACGCAGCCGGCGCACCGAGCACTAATTTGCAGCTGATGTCCATGCTGCCTATGCTGATTATCTTCGTCTTCGTTGTTTACTTTATGATTC
This sequence comes from Faecousia sp., assembly GCA_045535135.1. Classification (GTDB taxonomy): domain Bacteria; phylum Bacillota; class Clostridia; order Oscillospirales; family Oscillospiraceae; genus Faecousia. Next base: position 7,145 of record JAZSKZ010000159.1, on the reverse strand, counting down.
TCCGCCCTGAGCAGAAGCGCAAGAAAGAGGCAGAGAAGATGCGTTCCGAACTGAAGGAAGGCGACAGCATTGTTACCATCGGCGGCATCCGCGGCGTTGTTGTTGATGTAAAGGAAGACAAGTTTGTCATCGAAACCGGCGCTGACCGTGTTCGCATTGAGTTTGCAATGTGGGCGCTGTCTACTAACGAAACCGCTGTGGAAAAGGCGAAGGAAGCGCAGAAAAAGGCAGAAGAAGAGAAGGCTAAGAAAAAGGCCGACAAGAAGATTAAAAAGTAAGAACATATGGCTGGGAAGAACGAAATTCTTCCCAGCTTTTTCTATACATTTTTGCTATTTTAGAGTTGACAGGCGGCAGAATCGTGATATAATAACTGCGTATTAAAGAATAACCACGGCTCATAAAGCAATTTATTCTGAGCGCTTTCTTAGCGTGAGGAGATAGGGGAACACGGTGCAAATCCGTGACAACAGCCATTACCGTAATTGTGTTATCACATAAGTCGGGATGCCTATCGTTCTGTGGTGCGGCGAATAAGTCCCTTGGGCAAATGGGGGGATGCAGCAACGGTAATGATACCTTTTTTGCACCCTTCCTGGAAGGGTGCTTTTTGCATTTTCTTTCATACAAAAAATATGAAAGTAGGTATGATTATGAAAAAAACAGTTTCTCTCGTTCTTGTTCTGCTGACCCTCTTTGCGGTTCTTTCCGGCTGTGGCCCGAAGGGCCCCACCTATGTGGACGGAACTGCCCGTTACACGAAGGATACAACCCTTGGCAGCGGAAGCAAGACAATTACCGTAACCGTTAAGGAAAATGACGAGTTTTCCGTAACCTTTACTATCAAGACAGATGCAAAGACCGTTGGCGATGCGCTGCTTGAAAATAAGCTGATTGCCGGTGATGAAGGCGCATACGGCCTGTATGTAAAGGTTGTCAACGGCCTGCGTGCTGACTACGATAAGGATAAGGCCTATTGGGGCTTTACCATTAACGGTGAGGACGCTATGACCGGCGTTGACGGCGAAAACATCAAAGATGGCGGAGTGTACGGCCTTGTCTACAAAATCGGGTAAAGGGTTATCCCTCAGAGAGCTGTGCGTATTTTCTATGCTGGGTGCGCTGATGTTCTGCTCCAAGATTATTATGGAGGTTCTGCCCAACATCCATATTCTTGGTATGCTGACCATGGTGTATACGCTGGCATTTCGGAAAAAGGCGCTGTTTCCTCTCTACATTTACATTTTTATAAATGGCCTTTATGCCGGTTTTGCCACTTGGTGGGTGCCGTATTTGTATATCTGGACCGTGCTTTGGGGCGTTACTATGCTGCTTCCCAAGAAAATGCCGAGGGCAGTGGCACTGGTGGTATATCCGTTAGTGTGCGCTCTGCACGGTGCGCTGTTTGGGGTGCTTTACGCACCTGCGCAGGCACTGCTGTTCGGTCTGGATTTTAAGGGTATGCTTGCTTGGATTGCTGCGGGCTTTGTATTTGATATTACCCACGCAATTGGCAATTTTGCCGCCGGACTTATAATTTTTCCCATGAGTTCTCTCTTAAATCGGTTAAAAAGCACCCTTCGTATGTAAACAGTCCCCGGCAGAAAAGCTCTGCCGGGGATTTTTATTTGCTTGATAGCAGCAGAAGCTTATGGTATAATCATTCCATCGATTTCCAAATGGTTTTGGAGGATTATTATGACAAAAATGCTTCTTTCCCTTTTCGTAGGGAAGAATACAGATCCTGCGCTTCCCAAGGTACGGTCAAAAATCGGAAAACTTTCCGGGGTTGTGGGCGTAATTTGCAATCTCATTGTTGTGAGCCTTAAAATGACTGTGGGCGTTTTAACCGGCGCATTTTCCGTGATTGCCGATGCGATGAATAACCTTTCCGATGCCGCCAGCGCAATTGTTACCCTCATAGGCTTTAAGTTAGCAGAGAAACCGGCAGATGAGGATCATCCCTACGGCCACGCCCGATACGAATACTTATCCGGTCTTGTCATAGCGGCAATGATTGTGCTCATTGGCTTTGAACTCTTCAAGACCTCGATTGAAAAGATTATAAATCCTGTGGCAGTTTCCTATTCGAGTCTTTTGTATGTAGTCCTTGCCCTGTCGGTAGGTGTAAAGCTATGGATGTATGTATTTAATCATAAACTGGCGAAGCTGACCGATTCCGCCGCACTGGAAGCAACCGCCATTGATTCCCGCAACGATTCCATTACTACGGGAGCCATTCTGCTTTCTGCCGTATTTGCCGCGCTTACAGGGTGGAATGTGGACGGCTATGTAAGCTTGGCGCTTTCTCTTTTTATTTTTTACAGCGGTATTCAGGTTGCGAAGGATACCATTAACCCGCTGCTGGGCGAAAATGTCAATCCCGAATTACGGAAGGGAATTCTGGAAGTGATCGGGGAGAACCCAAAAGTTTTGGGTTACCACGATTTGATGATCCACGACTATGGCCCGGGTCAGCGCTTCGGCAGCCTCCATGTGGAAATGGACTGCGCAGAAGATCCCATGCTCTGCCACGAGATGATTGATAATCTTGAGCGGCTTTGTAAGCAGCGATATAATGTGCAGCTTGTGATTACTATGACCCCGTTGTTACTGACGATGCACAGCTGAATCATATGCGCTCCGAAGTGGAGCGGCTTTTAAAAGAACAGGACGCAAGAATCGGTATTCACGATTTCCGTATGGTTGTGGGAACGGGACATACGAATCTTATCTTTGATATGGTATTGCCTGCGGAACTTATGGCCAATAAGCATAGTATTAAGGAAAAGCTGGATAAGGATTTGGACGCATTGGACGAAAATACATATTACACCGTCGTGGAATTCGACATTGAAAATTTCAATTAAAAATACCGGCGGTAAAAACCGCCGGTAGCGCGTTAAGCAGCAGTATCAAGGGATTTTGCGAAAACAAAGAAGCGCTGATACAGGTACTCCAGTACAAAATTTGCAAGCATAGTGAGCACCTCTACCAAGTAGGGGTTCCAGCAAATGCCGTAGCTTTGTTCCGTAAGGGCGGCGGTCCACCAAGTGGACAGCGGGGCAAATACCACATAAAACAGTGCGACCTTTGCCATTGCCACCGGCACATTGGCGGCGGATTTGAAGGTAAACTTTCTGTTCAGCGTGAAATTCCACAGGACGGAGAGCGTCAGGGAAATCAAATACGCCAGCCAGTGCTTCATAGTAAGCAGCTCATTAAACAGTGTAAAGCTGAGAATTTGAATGACGCCTGCGCTGGCAGAGAAAAAGACAAACTTGAGTGTCCGCTTCAGCTCGGTTTTCTTTTGTTCGGTCATTATCATATCACCTCATAGGATTAAATCCATTGTATTATAGCATATTACATCAAAAAACGCTACAAAAATTTACCGCAAATGGAAAGGAGCAGCAAAATGAAAAAGACACTGATTGTTGTGGATATGCAAAACGACTTTATCGACGGCGCATTGGGCACACCGGAGGCGGTTGCGATTGTGCCGTCAGTAAAGGCGAAAATTGCGGAATGTAAAAAGGAAGGCTGGGAGATTCTCTATACCCGGGATACACACGGGGAGGACTACCTGCAAACACCTGAAGGCAAAAAACTCCCGGTTCCCCACTGCATAAAGGGTACCCCTGGCTGGGAAATTGCAGACGACTTATACGTAGAAGGCTGCGAAATTATTGATAAGCCCGGCTTTGGCTGGACCGGGTGGGGGAGCAGAAGCTTTGACGAAATTCAGCTGATTGGTCTGTGTACGGATATCTGTGTTGTTTCCAATGCACTGCTTCTTAAGGCGTTTTTTCCGGCGGCGAAAATATCCGTTGTCCCTCAATGCTGTGCAGGCGTTACTCCTGAAAGCCATAATGCGGCGCTGCGGACAATGGAAATGTGCCAAATTGAAATGGAAGTCTAATGACTGTAGAAAATTTTGTTAACAATTTTGTAAAAAATGTAAATTTTTTGTCGACATTTGTAAATCGTTGTGTTATAATGGGAAGGAAATATTTCCGTCTACCGTGGACGGAGGTAATCAAAATTATCAAAAAGGGAGAATCGTAATGGAAAAGTTTTTCAAACTGAAAGAGAACGGCACAAAAGTTTCCACCGAAATTGTTGCCGGTCTGACAACCTTCTTTGCAATGGCTTACATCATTGCAGTTAACCCTATGCACCTGTCTGCAACAGGTATGCCCTGGGGCGCTGTATTCCTGGCTACCATTATCGCTTCTGTGATTGGTACTCTGGTTATGGGCCTTGTTGCTAACGTGCCGTACGCACAGGCTCCCGGTATGGGTCTGAATACCTTCTTCGCCTACACCGTTTGCCTGACTCTGGGCTACTCTTGGCAGCAGGCACTGTCTATGGTGTTCATCTGCGGACTGATTAACGTTCTGATTACCGTTACCAAGGTCCGTAAGTACATCATTAAGGCCATTCCTCTGAGCCTGCAGCACGCCATCGGCGGCGGCATCGGTATCTTTGTTGCCTACATCGGCTTGTGCAATGTGAAACTGTTTGACTTCTCTGCCGGTGTTCCTGCTATGGTCGCTTTTAACAACCCCGTTCTGTGGGTGTTCCTCATCGGCCTGGCAATTACCATTGTGCTTCTCGTTCTGAAAGTAAAGGGCGCTATCCTCATCGGTATCGTTGCTTCCGCACTGATCGGCATTCCCTTTGGCGTTACCAATGTTGGCTCCAGCACCAGCTTTGCTGAATGTGTTAAGGCTCTGCCCACCACCTTCGGTGCTATCTTCACCAAGGAAGGTCTGCCCAGCCTGTTCACCGACATGAGCAAGCTGCCTGTTGTGCTCATCACCATTTTCTCCTTCTCCATCTCCGATACCTTCGACACCATCGGTACCTTCATCGGCACCGGCCGTCGTACCGGCATCTTCTCCGAGGAAGATGAGAAGACCATGGAAAGCAGCACTGGCTTCAAGTCCAAGATGGATAAGGCTTTGTTTGCTGACGCAACCGCAACCTCCATCGGCGCTATCTTCGGCACTTCCAACACCACCACTTATGTTGAGAGCGCAGCCGGCATCGGCGCAGGCGGCCGCACCGGTCTGACCTCCGTTGTTGTTGCAATTTGCTTTGCTCTGTCCGCATTCCTGGCTAACATCGTCAGCGCAATTCCTTCCGCTGCCACTGCACCCGCTCTGGTATTGGTTGGTATCATGATGATGGCTTCCTTCAAGGATATTGAGTGGACCGACCTGAACGAGGCAATTCCTGCCTTCTTCGCAACTGTATTTATGGGTCTGTGCTACAGCATTTCCTACGGTATTGCTGCTGGCTTCATTACCTACTGCCTGGTTAAGGTCTTTACCGGCAAGGCTAAGCAAATCAACCCCATCCTCTGGGTTTGCACCGGACTGTTCATTCTGAACTTCGTTCTCTCTGCCCTGTAAGCACCACTGTTTATGCCCCCGAAACGCACTTGCGTTTCGGGGGTTTTTAACCTTCAGAAGGGGAGAGGGTTATGCCTTTTCGTAAATGACCGTTGACAGAAAGAGAAAACTCTGCTATAATGATCAAAAATTCTGGAAAGGTGAACTTCTTAATGGACAGTAGCGACGGCGATTGTAGTCCTAATTATTTTAAGATGTTTATAGTGCATACCTACGCCCGATAGGGGGTTTAGGTATGCTTTTTTGCACCCATTTTCAGAAATTGTGTCAAATTAAAGGAGATAAAAAAACTATGAACCCCGACCACATACCCAGTATTATTGCGATGGTATTCTGTGTCATTATGTCCGCCTATTTCAGCGCCACAGAAACGGCTTTTTCTTCACTGAATAAGACCCGTCTGAAGGCGATGGTGGAAAAGGGCAATAAGAGAGCCCGCCTTACTTTGAATATGAGCGATAATTACGACAAGCTCCTGTCCACCATTTTGATTGGTAATAACATCGTTAATATCGCACTGGCATCTTTGGGCACTTTGTTCTTTATTGATATTTGCGGCGATATTGGCGCTACAGTATCTACAATTGTGATTACAGTTGTAGTCTTGATTTTCGGTGAGATTACCCCTAAGAGCATTGCAAAAGACTCCCCGGAGAGCTTTGCTATGTTCAGTGCGCCCTTCCTGCATCTGCTTACCGTTGTTCTTTCTCCGGTAAATTTCATCTTCTCTATGTGGAAGAAGCTGATTTCTAAGTTGTTCAAGACGGATACAGATAACAAAATGTCCCAAGAGGAGCTGCTCCTGTTTGTGGAAGAGGTTCAGCAAGAAGGCAGCATCGATGAGAGCGAGGGCGAACTGCTTCGTAATGCAATTGAATTCCGGGATCAGGTGGCAGAGGATATCCTTACTCACCGCACCGATCTGGAGGCTGTTTGCATTACCGACGATAAGGCGGATGTGGCAAAAGTGTTTACCCAGTCCCGCTTCTCTCGTCTGCTTGTTTATGAAGATACCATTGATAACATTGTGGGTGTCATTCACCAAAAGGATTTCTATGTTGACAGTGGCGTAACTGAGAAAACCATTTCCGAGATTATGACCCCGCCTCTCTTTACCCACCGCACCGAGAATATCCGCAACCTTCTGAACTTCCTGCAGGCAAATAAGTCCCACATTGCCGTAGTACTGGATGAATATGGCGGTACGCTGGGCATTGTAACTATGGAAGATATTTTGGAAGAGCTGGTAGGCGAAATTTGGGACGAGCACGACGAGGTAGAAGAACCTTTCCGTGAAATCGACAAGGACACCTTCGTTGTAGACGGCACCGTGAATGTAGACGAGTTCCAGAACCATTTCGGCGTAAGCTTCGAGTCTGAAAATGTTTCTGTTGGCGGTTGGGTGATGGAGAATATGGGTGGTATCCCCGAGGAGGGCGATTCCTTTACCTTTGAAAATCTCACCATTACTGTACGGGAAATTGACTCCCACCGTGTTTCCTATGTAACTGTCCGCGTGGCAGAGCCCGTGGAGTGCGAAAGCTAATGATTGGTCCCTGCACATTTTGTGCAGGGACTTTTATATTGGTTGACCAAAGTTAACCCCCGGCTCTGCCGGGGGCAAAAAAATAGCTTATAGCGAGGAGTAAAGTAGACAAGAAAAAAGCTCCCCATTATAGTAGAAGTGGTTTGCCGACCACACAACTACCATAATGAGGAGGTCTT
>JAZSKZ010000143.1:0-11985 GCA_045535135.1 Faecousia sp. | reverse complement strand
GCGGCCCGAGAAAGGAATGCGGTCGGCAAACCATTCGGGGCCCCTTTAGGGGCAATAGTCTGTAAAATGCCCTTCTAGGGCTTAATCAAGCCTCCGGCTTAGCCGGAGGTTTTGACTATAATACGGTTAGATAAATCATCGGGAAAGCCTGTTCTTTTGCTGTTTCCAGACTGTGCGGCCACGCACGATGGTAGATACAAGAAGAATACCCACAGCCATAAGCCCGGCGATTGCTACAGTTTCGGCACTTTTTGCGCTGAATGCGGCGGTGTTGCCGTCTGCTAAAAAGCTGGCTGAGTAGTAGATTCCTCCGCCGGGAATCATAGGGAAGATGGCAACAACTAAATAGGTAATTGCGGGGAAATGGCGAATTCTTGCCATCGTTTCCGCAAAAGCTGCGGCAAATACGGCTGCGAAGAAATATCCGGTAACGGGACACGGCAGAAACAGGGATGCGATGCAGTACACCGCCCAAGACAATGCACCGCCCAAAATACAAATCAGAGAGCCAAAGCCGTGGACATTAAAAAGTATGCAGAAGCCTGCACAGCCCACCATGGCGGCAAGACATTGTAAAAGCGGACCATATGTTACGAGCGGCTGAACCTGCAGTGTGCCAAATACGGAAGCAGCAAGACCTCTCGCCGCACTGGTACCGAGACCGATGGCAAATGCGATAAGTATTACCTGTACAAGTCGGTTTACTCCGGAATTGGTGTCGCCGAAAATAATATCCCGCATTGCGTTTGTGAAGATTAGACCGGGCACAAGCATCATCATTGCGCTGATGATTGCGGCATCTGGATTACAGCCGACTTTCAGTGCGCCGAAGCTATATGCAACAAAGGCCATTGCAAAAGAGGCGGTCATGGTTGTGAAAAAATTATTGATTTTCAACTTATCGGAAATGTGGCTGACAATACCGACAATCAGTCCGCAGACGGCAGAAAACAGTGAGTCAGTAACGGTACCGCCAAAAAACAGACAGAAACCGATTGCGGCAATCATATTTCCCAGTAATATGACAGGTAGACTGTATTTTTTGCGGCTGGATTTTGCTTCCTGTAACCATTGTGCAGCAATTTCTGGGCTTGGCTTTTCGGTGCAGATTCTCCGTCCCAGATTGCTGTATCGCTCCACCGTATCCAAATCGTTCCCGTGAAAACCGATTCGCCGCAGACGCGCAAGAGTGCTACCGTCAGGTGTAATGACAGAGGCGGTCATTGAGTTGGGAATGGCAAAGACCTCAGCCTTTGCGCCATATGCCGCCATAATCCGGGTAACACTTTCTTCAATTCTAAATGTTTCAGCGCCGCACATCGCCAGCTGGTAGCCGATTTCCATGGCGGTGTCAAATAAATAATTATAGTCCATATGACTTCCTCACTGATGAATAATCGCCGGTTGCCCGGCGATCATGATTACTTTCTGATAAACAGCACGCCTAGTGTACCGGGCCCACAGTGGCAGGAAACAGTGCAGCCGGCCATTGTCCAGTAGATGTTTTCAAAGTCTGCACAGCTATCCACAGCTTCTTTTACAGATTGGAGACAATCGTCAGAAACAGGCGTGCGAGTAACAAAGAGATTTTCTCTTTGCAGGTCGTCCCGGTCTGCCAAGCGGTCCTTTACATAGGAAGCAAGGCACTTGTCATAAGAGCCCCGGTACTTTTTCACGACGGACATTTTGCCGTCTTTTACCTCAATACAGGGCTTCAGATTTAAAAGATTTGCGCCCAATGCCGCAGCAGAAGAGCATCTGCCGCCCTTTACCATATACTGAAGCTTATCGAGCAAGAAACTAGCTTCAATTTTGGGAACAATAGCATTTGCCTTTTCCACAATTTCGTCAAGACTCTTGCAGCTTTCTGCAAGCTTGCATACTTCTAAAACCAGCAGACCCTGACCGGTGGAAAGATTCTTAGAGTCGATTACACGAACATTATCAAATTCCTCGGCAGCAAGGCAGGCATTCTGGTAGCAGGAGGAGAAACCGGAACCGATGTTAATGTGTATTACGCCGTCATAAGAATCTGCGTAAGGCTTAAACAGATTGAGATACTCGTCAATGTTAAGTGCTGCAGTGGTGCAAAGATCGCCGCCAGCAGCCACATGGGCAAAAATCTCATCCGGTGTGATATTCACACCATCGGAGAAATTCTCTCCGTTTTTGATGACCGTAAGGGGAACCAAGGAAATATCATACTTCTGGAGAAGCTCTGTAGATAGGTCGCAGGTGCTGTCAGACAGTACTTTAATTTTCATTTTCTATCTCCTAAATTTGTTCTTGCGTTTATAAAAAGATTTGCTATATAATAGCATAAATGACAAATAGTGTCAATCCTAACGAAATGGAGGTAGGATCGATGGAAATAAAGTTTGATGTGCAGGGTATGACCTGCGCCGCATGTTCTGCCCGTGTTGAAAAGATAACGAGGTCCGTTCCCGGCGTGTTGTCTGCAGAGGTAAACCTGCTGGCTGGAAAAATGACCGTGCAGGCAGAAACGGATTGTTCTGCTGTGATTATTACAGAAATTCAGAAGGCCGGTTATGTGGCGACTCTCCCCGGAGAGAAAGAAGCCGTGAAGGATAAGCCTGCAGATGAGAGCGGAAAAATTCTCTTGCGTATTTGCGTATCCTTTCTGTTCCTCATTGCGCTTATGTACCTTTCCATGGGACATATGCTGGGAATTCACGGCTGGCAGGATATGGAAAAGAATGCGATGCTTTCAGCGCTTGCTCAGTTTCTGCTTGCCTTGCCTGTTCTATTCTTAAACAGAAGCTATTATATCCGTGGCTTTAGAGCGCTTGCACACCGGGCACCTAATATGGATTCGCTGATTGCAGTTGGCTCCGGCGCATCTATGCTCTATAGTATTATATCCCTTTGCCGGATGGCATATGCTGTCGGGCACGGAAATTGGGCTACTGTGGCAGAATGTAAGGGGAATTTGTATTTCGAATCGGCAGCGATGATTCTCACGCTGATTACCGTGGGCAAATACCTTGAGTCCATCGCCAAAGGAAAAACCGGCGATGCGGTGCGAAAGCTTATGGACTTAACCCCGAAGACTGCCCAAATCCGTGTTGGGAATGAAATTAAGACAGTATCTGCAGATACGGTTACACCCGGCGAAGTGGTAATTCTCCGGGCGGGCAGTCGAATCCCTGTGGACGGCGTGCTGCTGACCGGTACGGTAACTGTGGATGAGAGTGCAATTACCGGCGAAAGTGTTCCCGTTGATAAGGTAGGGGACGATAAAATGATTGGCGGTACCTTTATTACTGCAGGATACGGGGAAATGATCTGCCAAAAGGCAGGTGAGGACGCAACCCTCTCACAGATTATCCGTCTTGTGGAAGATGCCGGCGGCTCCAAGGCACCCATTGCCCGCTTGGCAGATAAGATTGCGGGCATCTTTGTCCCGGTGGTTATGGGTATTTCCCTTTTGACCTTCTGTCTGTGGCTGGCGTTTGGTGCACAAGTATCTTTTGCCTTTTCCTGTGCAATTTCGGTCTTGGTGATTTCCTGCCCCTGCGCCCTTGGCCTTGCTACACCTGTGGCAATTCTTGTGGGCACAGGCCGGGGCGCGTCTATGGGTGTTCTTTTCAAAAACGCCCAGGCGCTGGAGCAGCTGCACAGCATTGATACGGTGGTGCTGGATAAGACTGGAACCTTAACAAAGGGTGCACCGGTGCTAACCGATGTGCTGACAAACGGCGTTACGGAAACAGAACTGCTTTCTGTGGCAAAAACCTTGGAAGCCCAGTCAGAGCATCCCTTTGCCAAGGCAATTTTAGCTTACTCTGCCGGAGAAACCGGAGAGATTTCTGCCTATGAAACCTTGCCCGGACAGGGCGTTTGCGGCATCATAGAAGAAACAAAATACTATGGTGGTAACGGCAAACTGATGGAAAGCTTGGGCATTTCTGTTCCCAACTATGATGAGCTGAAATTGCTGGGCAAAACACCGCTGTATTTTGCATCAGAGCAGGGCACATACATCGGTGCAATTGTGGTTGCGGATGTGTTAAAGGACGATTCCGTACAGGCAATTCAAATAATGCACAAGATGGGTCTGCAGGTCGTTATGCTTACCGGCGATAACGAAAATACCGCCAAAGCAATCGGGGATAAGGCCGGAATTAAGCACCGTTTTGCCGGCGTTTTGCCTGCGGAAAAATCCGGCATTGTTAAGAAACTGCAAGGCGAAGGCAAGCGGGTACTGATGGTGGGTGACGGCATTAACGATGCTCCGGCGCTTGTTACAGCGGATGTGGGTATGGCCATCGGCGCAGGAACGGATATTGCTATGGAATCTGCTGATGTGGTGCTAATGAACAATTCTCTCACCGGCGTGAGCGACGGCATAGCGCTAAGTAAGGCAACAATTCGGAACATTAAACAGAATCTCTTCTGGGCCTTTATTTATAACAGTTTGGGAATTCCAATTGCGGCAGGCGCGCTGTATCCTGTATTTGGTATGCTGCTGAGTCCTATGCTGGGCGCGGCGGCTATGAGCTTAAGCTCCTTCTTTGTGGTAACAAATGCGCTGCGGCTTCGTCGCTTCAAAGCAATAAATATGCCGGCAAAAAAGCCGGAAACCATGGAGGTAAAACAGATGGAAACGAAGATTTATGTAGACGGTATGATGTGCACCCACTGCAAAGCCCGTGTTGAGCAGGTATGCAAGGGTATGTCCGGCGTTACGGATGCAGTTGTGGACCTGCAGGATAAGAGCGTAACCATCACCGGCACGCCTGATGTTCAGGCGGTAAAGGAAGCCATTGTGGCAGCCGGTTATGAAGTGAAATAAGTCCTATTTATCGTACCGAATATCCGTTAAAATAAAGCCATCTTAAGAAAAGAGGGTTCTATTATGGATGTTCGCTATGTAAACGGTCATATTCAGGTGTATAACGAATACGGTGTCTTCCTGTTTTCGGCAGATTCTGAGCGGGAGGCCAGAGAGGAATGGAATACCTATGCGAAACGTGCGTCTTGACCTGTGCTATGAGGGGACAAGATATAAAGGCTGGCAGCGGCTTCCTAATGTATCCAATACAATACAGGATAAGCTGGAAAAGACTCTCTCCCGCATTTTAGACGAGCCTGTGCAGATTCACGCCAGCGGTAGAACTGATGCAGGTACCCACGCAAGGCTGCAGATAGTCAACTTCCACTGTAACAGCACAATGCCCTGTGATAAGATTTTGGAGGAGCTTCGGCGGTATTTACCTGAGGACATCGGCGTATACTCCTGTAGGAACACCTCTGAGCGCTTCCACGCCCGCCTTAATGCCAAGGAAAAGACCTACTGTTACCGCATATGGAATAGTGATGCGCCTTGCGTGTTTGAACGGCGCTTCGTCTATCAGGATTCCCGTCAGGTAGATGTTGAGAAGATGCGGGAAGCGGCAAAGCTGTTTGTAGGACAGCACGATTTCTCTGCCTTTTGCGCCAACCGCAAAATGAAGAAATCCACTGTGCGTTATATTTCACACTTTGCCGTGGAGCGGGTCGGCGAAGAAATCCGCTTTACGGTTACAGGAAATGGATTTTTGCATCATATGGTGCGCATTATGGTAGGCACACTTTTGGAGGTGGGTCGCGGGGAACGCAGTGCAGACAGTATTTTGGCGCTGTTTGGCGCAGAACGGGCCTTGGCCGGAGAATTGATTCCTGCTTGTGGTCTGTGTCTTATGGAGGTAAGCTATTGAACATTCAGATATTCGGCAAAAACAAATGCTTCGACACGAAAAAAGCCGAGCGCTATTTTAAGGAGCGGCGGATCAAGTACCAGATGGTTGACCTTATTCGGTTTGGTCTTTCTGGGAAAGAATTTGATGCGGTGCTTCGTGGTGTAGGCGGTATCGACAATCTCATCGATTGGGATGGTAAGTCTCAACAAATTACGAATATGAAATATATGGACAGCCCGCAAAACAAGGAGGATATCATCTTTGACGATCCCTCACTTATGAAAACGCCAATTGTCCGCAACGGTAAATTTGTAACAGTTGGCTACTGCCCGGAGGTTTGGGCAACTTGGGAATAATACGAAAGCAGTTTCTCCTCGGAGAAACTGCTTTTTCTATCGGGAGGCACACGAATGGAAATATTAGGGAAAATCAATGGTGTTGTTTGGGGTGTGCCGATGCTTGTGCTCATTATCGGCACGGGGATTGTCATTACCTTATGTACAAAAGTGGTGCAATTTCGTTTGCTTCCACAGGCTCTGGGACGCTTGTTTAGCGCCTTTTTTCGTAAAAAGGGGACGGGAGAGAACACATCTTTTCGCGCCTTGTGCACGGCTCTGGGAGCGACAGTCGGAACGGGAAATCTTGCGGGCGTTGCCGGTGCAATCGCCATAGGCGGACCGGGGGCGGTATTTTGGATTTGGATATGTGGATTTTTGGGTATGGCAACGAAATTTGCAGAAGCAACCTTGTCTGTCCATTATCGCAAGCAGGGTAGCTGCGGCAATTTTATGGGCGGTCCAATGTATGTGATCACCCGGGGATTACCAAAGAAATATCATTTTCTTGCAACGGTTTACTGTATGTTTGGCGTGATTGCTGCCTTCGGTGTGGGGAATGCCACGCAGATTAATGCGCTTGTTGGCAGTGTAAACAGCGTACGCCTTCAGTTCGGCAGTATTCCGACAGAAAGAGATGGTCTGATTATGGGCATCTTTCTTTCTGTGTTGGTTGTACTTTTGCTGTCTGGGGGAGCAAAGCGGATTGGAAGGACGGCAGAAGCATTAGTGCCATTTGCTTCTGTTATATACCTTCTGTTAGGAATCGGTGTGCTGATTCTCAGATATGAAGCTATTCCTGGCGCACTGTCGTCAATTGTAGTTGGAGCATTCACGCCCAAGGCTGTTACCGGGGGATTGGTTGGCTCTTTTTTGGTTGTTCTTCGAATTGGCACATCAAGAGGTGTGTTTACGAATGAAGCCGGAATGGGAACGGCCGGGATTGCCCACGCAGATGCTAAGGTTTTCCATCCGGTTCAGCAGGGGCTTATGGGAATTGTAGAGGTGTTTCTTGACACGATTGTGATTTGTACAATCACAGCGTTTGCAATTCTTTGCAGCGGCGTGGAGGTAGAGTACGGAAGCGACACAGGTATTGCGCTGACCATTGAGGCATTTTCCGCAGTTTACGGTGGGTGGGTTGCAGTGGTACTCAGCGCAGCGGTTTGCTGCTTTGCCTTTGCAACAGTTCTCAGCTGGGGGCTTTACGGTGCAAGGTGTGCTCAGTTTCTTTTCGGCGAGGGTGTCTGGCGGTACTTTGTAATACTCCAAGCCGGCGGTGTAATATTGGGCGCAACTATGCAAACAGGGATGGTGTTTATGCTTTGCGAAATTATGAACGGACTAATGGCACTGCCCAATTTAATTGCGCTCAATATGCTGCTGCCGCAGCTATCCCGACTCTTGCGGGAATATGACAGGATTTATACATCGAAAGTGAGGAATTCCTTGACAAAAGCCGGGGTATAATGGTAAAATACAGAAAAACATTGCTGTGATCGAAAAGAGTAGCGGACACAATTCCTTTCAGAGAATAGGGGCCATCGGCTGTAAGTCCCTTAGGCGGCGTTCCGTGAAAGTGCGTTCGGGAGCGATTATAAATTGAGCGATAAATAAGAGTGGAACCGCGAGTTTGTAAACCCGCCTCTTGTGCCCCGGCACAGGAGGCTTTTTTCATATTTTCGAGGAGGAATTTCTATGTATCTTTATAATTCACTGTCCCATAAAAAGGAACTGTTTGTTCCAAACAATCCTGATGTTGTCAAGATGTATACCTGTGGTCCTACGGTTTACCACTTTGCCCATATAGGCAATCTGCGCACTTATATTATGGAGGATGTGCTGGAAAAGTCTCTGCATTATTTGGGCTATAACGTACTGCGTGTAATGAACATTACGGATGTAGGTCATTTGGCTTCCGATGCAGATACCGGCGAAGATAAAATGCTCAAGGGTGCAAAGCGGGAAAATAAGTCCGTTATGGAGATTGCCAAGTTCTATACAGACGCGTTCTTCGAGGATTGCAAGAAGCTCAACATTAAGATTCCCGAAATTGTTCAGCCTGCTACCGGCTGTATTGCGGAATTTATTGAGATCGTCTCCGGCTTGATTGAGAAAGGCTTTGCCTATGTTGCCGGCGGTAATGTATATTTCGATACCTCCAAGCTGGAAACCTACTATGTATTTAATGACCACGACGAGGAAGACCTTGCTATCGGTGTTCGTGAGGGCGTGGAGGAGGATACCAATAAGCGCAATAAGAATGACTTCGTGCTATGGTTTACCAAGTCCAAGTTTGAGGACCAGGCGCTTAAGTGGGATTCTCCCTGGGGCGTAGGCTACCCCGGCTGGCATATCGAATGCTCCGGCATTTCTATGAAATATTTAGGGGAAGATCTGGATATCCACGCCGGCGGCATTGATAATGCATTCCCGCATCATACCAATGAAATTGCCCAGTCTGAGAGCTATTTAGGTCATAAGTGGTGTAACTACTGGTTTCACGTGCATCACCTCAATACCGATACCGGTAAGATGTCCAAATCCAAGGGCGAGTTCCTGACGGTAAGCTTGCTGGAGCAAAAGGGTTACGACCCTATGGCATACCGCTTGTTCTGCCTGCAGAGCCACTATCGCCGCAATCTGGTATTTAGCTGGGAGAATCTGGATAATGCCGTACAGGCCTACCAGAAGCTTGTGAGCAAGATTGCAACGCTGTCCGACGGCACTGATGTGGATAACGATGCACTGAGCGCCCTTAGGGAGAAGTTTGCATCGGCTTTAAACGGCGATCTGAATACCTCTCTTGCCGTTACGGCTCTTTATGATGCCCTGAAGGCCAAGACCACGGATGCCACAAAGCTTGCCGCCATTCGGGATTTTGATCAGGTTCTGTGCCTGAATCTTCTGTCTGCAGCCGAAGCGCTGCGCGCAAAGGAAAAGGCTGAAGCGGAAGAATCTGCTGACCCCGAGATTGACGCACTGGTTCAGGCTCGTACGGATGCCAAAAAGGCAAAGAATTTTGCGGAGGCTGACAGAATCCGGGATGAACTGAAGGCTCGTGGCATTGAAATTATCGACACGCCCCAAGGCTCTAAGTGGAGAAAAGTATGAAGCTACTGATTTTGGATGGAAACAGTGTGATTAACCGGGCGTTCTTCGGCGTAAAGCCACTGACCACCCGGGACGGCCTGTTTACCAATGCCATCTTCGGCTTTCTCAATATTCTTGAGAAAATGGAAAAAGAGGAGCAACCGGATGCCGTATGCGTGGCATTTGACCTGCACGGACCGACATTCCGCCACGAAATGTATGAGGGCTATAAGGCAACCCGCCATAAGATGCCGGATGAGCTTGCCCAGCAAATGCCTATAATGAAGGATGTTTTGCGGGCGATGAACATTCCCATCTATGAATGTCAGGGCTGGGAAGCGGACGATGTGGTTGGCACTGTCGGCCGTCTTTGCAGCAGTAACGGTTGGGAGTGCGTGATTGTTACCGGCGACCGGGACAGCCTGCAGCTGATTGATGACTATATTCACGTAAAGCTTGTGATTTCCCGTCCGGGACAGACGACTGCCACACTCTACGACACCCAAAAGTTCCAAGAGGAATACGGCTTTGTGCCTGCCCGGATGGTGGATTTAAAGGCACTGATGGGCGACTCCTCGGATAACATTCCCGGTGTTGCGGGCGTAGGCCCGAAAACCGCTACGGAGCTTCTTTTGAAATTCGGTACACTGGAAGGTGTTTATGCCAATTTGGACGATTCGTCTATCCGTCCCAAAATCCGGGAGAAGCTGGAAGCAAGCAAGGAGCTTGCCTATCTTTCTTACGATTTGGCTACGATTCGCAAGAATGCCCCCATTGATTTTACCCCTATGGATGCGGTTATTCAGCCCTATAACCGGGGTGAACTGTATAAGCTGTTTACCCGTCTTGAGTTCGTACGCCTGATTGACAAGTACGGTCTGCGTGGAGCAGAAACAGAGGTGGAGATGCCTAAGGTTTCCTGCGAGTTTAAGAAGCTGACACCTCAAAACACACTCCCCGACACTTGCCAAAAGTATGCGGTCTATATTGCGCCGGACAGTTCTGTTGGTTTTGCTTGGGAGGGCGGCGTTTGCGCCGTTACCCCAATGGAGGCAATGTATTTAGGCGGACTACTCTCCGGCGGCTGCGGCATCTGCCACGATGCAAAGACTACCCGCCATCAGCTGGATATGTTAGGGCTACCCTGCGGTGAGTTTAAGTTTGATACGGCCCTTGCTGCATATGACCTGAACCCCTCACAATCCGACTATCCCGTTTCTAAATTGGCAACTACCTATCTGGGCCTTTCTGTGGATGATGGGGATGCCGCAGGCTGTGCGGAAGCAGTGTGGAATCTTGCGCCTGTTTTAAGTGAAGAACTCAAAAAGTGCGGTATGGAGCGGCTATATAATGAGATTGAACTGCCCCTTTGCGATGTACTTTACCGTATGGAAAAGGCGGGAATCGGTATTAACAGAAATCAGCTTTCCCAATTTGGGGAGATGCTCTCTGCCCGCATTGCGGATTGCGAGCAGCTGATATTCGGGTATTCTGACGGTCCGTTTAACATCAATTCTCCCAAGCAGCTTGGGGAGCTCTTGTTTGAGAAACTGGATTTGCCTCCGGTGAAGAAAACAAAGACCGGCTACTCCACCAACGCAGATGTTTTGGAGAAGCTTAAGAACAAGCATCCCATTATTCCTGCCATTATGGATTACAGAATGCTTACCAAGCTGAAATCCACCTATGCAGACGGACTTCTGAAGGTCATTGGTGAGGATGGCAGAATTCGCACTACATTCCAGAATTTGGTTACTGCCACCGGGCGGCTTTCTTCCACAGAGCCGAATTTGCAGAATATTCCTGTGCGGACAGACTTGGGTGCGGAAATTCGCAAAATGTTTATTCCCGAGGACGGTTGTGTACTGGTGGATGCAGACTATAGCCAAATTGAGTTGCGTGTTCTTGCCCATATTGCAGACGACAAGGTAATGCAAAATGCTTTTGTTAGCGGCACGGATATTCATACCGCTACCGCATCACAAGTATTCGGCGTTGCGCCTGAGGATGTAAATGCTCTGCAACGCCGCCACGCCAAGGCAGTAAATTTCGGCATTGTTTATGGCATTAGCGAGTTCTCCCTTGCGGACGATATCGGCGTCAGCCGCTTTGAAGCAAAGCGCTATATTGATAGCTATCTGGAAAACTATAAAGGTGTTCGGGCCTTTATGCACGATGTAGTAGAAGATGCCCGAAATGTAGGCTATACGAAAACAATGTACGGTCGGCGGCGGTATATTCCCGAGCTGAAAAACAGCAATTATAATCTCCGTCAGGCAGCAGAGCGGATTGCCCTCAATGCGCCCATTCAAGGTACTGCGGCGGACATTATGAAGCTGGCTATGCTCCGTGTGGACAAGGCGCTTCGTGAAAATTTCCCGGAAGCAAAGCTTCTTCTGCAGGTTCACGACGAACTGATTGTGGAATGCCCGGAAGCGATTGCGCCCCGGGTTGCATCGCTTATCAGCCGGGAAATGGAATCTGTTGCGGAATTAAAAGTACCTCTGCTTGCGGAAGCAAAGTGGGGAAAGAGCTGGTTTGATGCAAAATGATTGCCTATGAATTAATGCAGGAATGTCATATTCCTGCCGTTTCCCAACTGGAAATTGAGAACTTTTCTGAGCCTTGGAGCGAGAAATCGTTGCGAGACGAGCTGACAAACCCCTTGGCACTGTGGGTGGTAGCCACCGATGGGGAGAAGGTTCTCGGCTATGTGGGGAGTCAGATTGTGCCCGATGAAGCGGATATGATGAACCTTGCGGTAAGCAAACACTGCCGCCGTATGGGCATTGGCGAAGGTCTTGTGGCTTTTCTCCTTGAAAAGCTCAAGGAGAGGGAAGTCGGAGGCCAAGCGG
>JAZSKZ010000049.1:0-3864 GCA_045535135.1 Faecousia sp. | reverse complement strand
CACACCATGCGGTGTGGTTTCCTTTTTGGCGGAGAAGGAGGGATTTGAACCCTCGATACCCTTTTGGGGTATACACGATTTCCAATCGTGCGCGCTCGGCCAGCTACGCGACTTCTCCATAAAGCAGTCTTGACCGCTTGGATATATTACCCCATCCAAACCGATTTGTCAAGAGTTTATTTCAAGAATTTGCAAAAACCGCCGGGATTTCACCCGACGGTTTTTATTAGTGTGCAAACTGGCTTTGGTAGAGTTTTGCATACAGACCGTTCTGCTTCAAAAGCTCGGCATGCTTTCCTCTTTCCACTATTTTGCCGTTTTCCATAACCAAAATGCAGTCCGCGCCCTCGATGGTAGACAGACGGTGGGCAACCACAAAGCTGGTTCTTCCCTCCATAAGGGCATCGAATGCCTTTTGCACCTGCATTTCCGTACGGGTATCAATAGACGAAGTAGCTTCATCCAAGAAAAGCATCGGCGGCAGGCACAGCATCACACGGGCAATGCACAGCAGTTGCTTCTGCCCTTGGGAAATATCCTCTGTGAGCACCGTATCATAGCCCTTGGGAAGCCGTTTAATAAAGCTGTGCACCTTTGCCTGCTTGGCAGCGGCAATCACCTCTTCGTCGGTGGCATCCGGCTTGCCCATCGCAATATTTTCCCGAATGGTGCCGTTTTTCAGCCAAGTATCCTGCAGGACCATACCCACGCAGCTGCGCAGGTCCTCCCGGCGCATAGACCGGGTATCCACCCCATCCAGCAGGATTTCTCCCGCTTTCGGGTCATAAAAGCGCATCAATAGGTTAATCAGCGTGGTTTTTCCACACCCGGTAGGACCGACAATGGCAATCTTCTGACCGGGTTTTACGGTCAGATTCAGATTCTCAATCAGAGGTCTATCCTCGGTGTAAGAGAAGGTCAGATTGTGAATTTCCACACCACCAAGCAAGACTTCCGGCTTTGCCGGGCATTCCGGGTCAGGCTCCATTTCCGGCGCATCCAAAAGCTCGAACACTCTGCCTGCGCAAGCGATGGCATTTTGCAGCTCCGTAACTACCCCGGAGATTTCGTTGAATGGCTTAGTATACTGATTTGCGTAGTTGAGAAAGCTGGTTAAGTTACCAATCGTAATTCCGCCGTTCATGGCAAGAAGCGCACCTGTAAGGCCTACACCGGCATACACAAGGGAGTTTACAAACCGGGTAGACGGGTTCGTCAGGGAGGAGAAGAAAATCGCCCGCAGAGAGGTTTTTTCCAGCTCCTCATTTGTTTCGTCAAAGTCCCGGAGGGACTGGTCTTCGTGGCCAAAGGCCTGCACCAGCTTCATTTCTCCCACTGTTTCGTCCATCAGCACCGTCTGCTTTGCCCGGGCGGCAGATTGGGCCTTGAACATATCGTAGGTGCTCTTTGCGATAAAGCTGGCTACCACCAAAGAAAGGGGCGTAACCACCACAACAACAAGGGCAATCTGCCAGCTTGTAAAGAGCATAAACAGCAGTGTACCGAGGATAGTAATAATGCCGGTAAAGAACTGGGTAAAGCCCATAAGCAGACCGTCAGCAAAGGTATCCACATCCGCCACTACCCGGCTGACAATGTCGCCCTGGGGCAGCTTATCTAAGTAAGAAAGCGGCAGCTTCTGCAGATGGGCAAAGGCGTCGTTGCGGATATCCCGCGCCACCCGGTAGGTGATGCGGTTATTCATCTCGCTCATTAAGTACTGGCAGAGCGCCGATACGCCGGCGCAAATACCCACCGCCACAAGGAACTTGCCCACAATTTGGAAATCCACATTCCCCTGTCCAATCATTGCGTCAATGGCATAACCCACAAGCACAGGGATTGCCAGCGAGCAGGCAACGGAAATCAGTGCCAGCAGCAGGGAGAAAATTACGCCCGCCCAGTACTTCCGAATGCGAAGGAGTACCCGGGTAAGGATTGCTTTTCTGTTATTCACAGGTCTGCACCTCCTTCGGGAACTGGGTATAGTAAATCTCTCGGTACACGGGGCAGTTCTCCAGCAGTTCATCGCTTGTACCCTGCCCCACAACCTGACCGTCCTCCAGCACCAGAATCAAATCGCAGTACCGTACCGAAGCTGCCCGCTGGGATACGATAAAGGTAGTCGGCGCATTTTCCATAGCGGAAATTGCCTTGCGGAGTGCCGCATCTGTGGCATAATCGAGGGCAGATGCGCTGTCATCCAAAATGAGGATTTTCGGTTTTCTCACCAGCGCCCGGGCAATGGCCAGCCGCTGGCGCTGACCGCCGGAGAAGTTCCGTCCCCCCTGCTCCACCGTGCCGTCAAGGCCGCCCTTGACCGAAAGCACATCGGCAGCTTGGGCAGCGGCTGCGGCAGCGAGCAGCTCTTCGTCTGTGGCCTTGGGATTGCCCCACAGGAGGTTTTCCCGAATTGTGCCCCGGAACAGTACGGACTTTTGGGGTACGATGCCGATTTGGCTGCATACACTGCTTCGGCTTAAGCTCTGCACATCTTTTCCGTCCAGCAGGACCTGACCCGCAGAGGCTTCATACAATCCGGGAATCAAGTTTACAAGGGTGGTCTTGCCGGAACCGGTGCCGCCGATAATGCCTACGGATTGTCCGGGTTTCGCCATAAAGCTTACATCCATAAGCGCCGGCTCGCCGGCGCCTGCATACTGAGCCGTAACGTTTTTAAATTCCACACTTCCGGCAAGGGCAGCATCCTCCCCTGCGCCGGTATCTTGGGGAATATCCAGCACGGCCTGTACCCGGTTGCCGCAGGCCACCGCCTTGGTCATACTGATAATGAGGTTTGCCATTTTAATAAGCTCTACCAGAATCTGGGACATATAGTTGTAGAGTGCAATCACCATACCTTGGGTCAGAACGCCCTTTTCTACCTTGATTGCTCCCTGCTGCATCAGGAGAATAATGGCGAGGTTTACCAGAACAAAGGTTACGGGATTCATAAAATTGGAAATCCTGCCGGCAAACAGCTGCATTTTGGAGAGCAAATCGGTCTTTTCCCGGAACTGGGACTCCTCCCGTTTTTCCATACGAAAAGCACGCAGAACACGCACGCCGGTCATATTCTCCCGAGTTGCGGAGGTAACGCCGTCCAGCTTTTTCTGCACATTTTGAAAGGCGGGCATCGTAATGAGCATAATGCCGAAAACCACGACACAAAGTAGCGGAATCAGCCCCACAAAAATAAGCGCCGCCTGCACATCGATGGTAAAGGCCATAATCATTGCGCCGAATACCACAAAGGGAGAGCGCAGCAGCAACCGCAGGGTAAGGTTTACGCCGTTTTGTACCTGATTAATGTCGGAGGTCATTCGGGTAATCAGCGTAGATGTGCCTACCCTGTCCAAGGCCGTATAGGGCAGCTTCAAAATGTGCGCCATAACGCTGTGGCGAAGCCGGGAAGCAAAACCCACTGCCGCCTTGGCAGCAAAAAACTGGGCGGTAACGGCGCTCACAAGACCCACAATGCCTAAAAGCACCATAACAAGGCACATTTTGATGATGTAGCCGGTGTCTTCGCCTTTAATGCCCGTGTCAACAATGCTTGCCACAACCAGCGGCACCATCAGCTCGAAGCTGGCTTCCAGCATCTTAAAAAGCGGCGCCAGAACGCACTCTTTGCCATACCCTTTCATATTTTTAAGCAGTTTTCTCAAAGGTGTTCACCCCAAAATTTCTATATTGGGGATAGTATAGCATAATTTTACCCGGCGCGCAATCCAATTTGAATTTTTCGGTTGACATTATGGCTTTTTCTCGGTATAATACTTGAGCGCAAGCTGCTAGTGTAGCACAGTCGGTAGTGCATCTCACTCGTAATGAGAAGGTCGCCTGTTCGAGTCAGGTCACTAG
>JAZSKZ010000012.1:0-2083 GCA_045535135.1 Faecousia sp. | reverse complement strand
CAGAAGGCCCGTCAGCAGCACTACTGCGATGTGATTCCCTGTCGGCTCTATCTTATGAGCGAAGACCCGGACGGCCTAAAGGGCGTGAATATGAAGAAGGTTGCCAAGGCCAGTCAGCTCACTTACCCCATTTTGAAGCCTTACATTGACGCCCGGGATGGCAAGGAGCAGTGGTGCATCGCCGCTGTGCCCGGCGCCGCTTGGGCAAAGAAGATTTTCCCCGACCTGCCCAAGGGCAAGGCGATGGAAAAGCTGTGGGAAGCCATTTTGTACACCTCCCGGGTAACTGACGACCCGGTGGGCGCTTGGGCAGAGCACAATAAGAACCTGAAGGCTCGCTGCGACTATCTCAACAGCTTGGGTATTGAATCCCTCCACTACACTGCCGACAACGGCACAGATTTGACCGTGGGTATGATTCCCGAGGCCATTTTCTGCGGCGGCGCAGAGACCTCCCGGCAGAATATCGTATTTAACCCCAACATCCCCTCCGAGGAGTGCTTTATTTCTCCCATGAAGGGCAAGGCAGAGGGTATTGTGTACTCCACAAAGCCCCTTTCTTATCAGGGTCAGCTGATTGAGAATTTCTATATGCGTTTTGAGAACGGTAAGGTTGTGGAAGCCAAGGCAGAAAAGGGCGAGGAGCTGCTGAACACCATGCTTTCTATGGACGAGGGCGCCGCATACTTGGGCGAGTGCGCACTGGTACCGCAAAAGAGCCCCATCTGCGAAAGCGGTATCCTGTTCTATAACAGCCTGTTCGACGAGAACGCCGCCTGCCATCTGGCAGTGGGCAGAGGCTTCCCCGATACTATCCGGGATTACCACAACAAATCTCTGGAGGAATGTGAGAAGCTGGGTGTCAACTCCTCTATGATCCACGAGGACTTTATGATCGGCTGCGACACCATGAATATCGATGCGCATTGCGCGGACGGTAAGGTTGTACCCATCTTCCGGCGCGGTAACTGGGCATTCTGATTAAAAAATCCAAAAAAATCAAAAATAATGCTTGCATTTCCCGAAAGCTTGTGTTATGATATGCGGGCGATTAAGAGATTGCTGGGGTAATTATGCCCTTTTAGCTTACGAGAAAGAGGTGAATGAAATGAAGGAAGGCATCCATCCCAATTACGAGCAGACGACTGTTCGTTGCGCTTGCGGTAACACTTTTACCTGCGGCTCCACCAAGAAGGATATCAAGGTTGAAATTTGCTCCAAGTGCCACCCTTTCTATACCGGCAAACAGAAGCTGGTTGACACCGGTGGACGTGTAGACCGTTTCAACAAGAGATTTGGCCTGAAGTAAGAGAAATTCCCACTGCAAACGCAGTGGGAATTTTTTTGTTAATTTTCTATGAAAAGTTGCGAAAGGGACTGCTTTTGTGGTATAATGTACAAAATAGGGCTTAAAGGAGATTTCGATGGCGGAAATTACTCAAAAAGCGGTGCAGGAACGGGCGGTGCTCGTAGGCCTGTGCGCTGATTGCTTTACAAAAGAACAGAACGCAACCGACGAGACGCTGGAGGAGCTGGAAGCCCTTCTGGAGACCGCCGGTGGCTTTTGCACGGGCAAAATCCTCCAAAACCGCCACGCACCCGATTCCCACAGCTTTATCGGCGAGGGAAAAGCCCAAGAGGTGCGGATGCTCATTGAGGCCACCGAGTCCACAATGGCGGTGTTCGACAACGAGCTTTCTCCCGGCCATATCCGGGCGCTGGAGGAGATTTTGGGCGTTACAGTCCTCGACAGAAGCGCCCTGATTTTGGATATTTTTGCCCAGCGGGCAAAGACCAGAGAGGGTCGGCTTCAGGTGGAGCTTGCCCAGTATAAGTATTTACTGCCCCGGCTTTCCGGTATGGGCAAGAGTCTGTCCCGGCAGGGCGGCGGCACCGGCACCCGAGGTCCCGGCGAAACCAAGTTAGAGTCTGACCGGCGGCATATCCGGGAGCGGATCAATCGTCTGCAATCGGAATTGGAGCAAGTGCGCCAGGTGCGTGCGGTGCAGCGGGATCGCAGAATGAAAAATTCTGTTCCGGTAGTTGCCATTGTGGGTTATACCAATGCCGGAAAATCCACTCT
>JAZSKZ010000057.1:0-22660 GCA_045535135.1 Faecousia sp. | reverse complement strand
AAAGAGTGCAAAAAAAGTCAATACCCTTTTAAAAATATTATGTAAATTTTTTATGCCCTCCTTCCCAAAGCGCAAAAAACGCCCCCCGCAAGCGTGGGGGATACGTTTTTACAAGCGTCTATTGATTTAAATCTATATTCTTCCACGGGTTATTGGGGTCGGGGTCTGTGGGGTCCCAGCCCAGACATTCGGTATTCCAGCCGATTTTCGGGGCGGTGGGCTTGCCTAAGGGACCCGGGTCCGGGTCGTTATAGAATTCTATACGGTAAATATTTTTGTAATTATCAAAAATCCACTTTGCGTCCCGCACCTGCAGCCGGATGCAACCCAAGGAGGCTGCCGTGCCCAGCTTATCAAACTCTCCCTCCTTCAATGTGGAAGGATCACCTTTTACCGTATAGGGCACGGAGTGGAACAGGATGTTACCGTCGCCGATTTGGGTAGCATACTGCCCGTATACACCGCCAAACAGGCCTAACCACTCCCACTTCCAGCCTTTTTTAAACACACCGGACTGGGGTGTCTTTGTGCCCGTAGAGCAAACCATCGCCATATAGGGCTGGGTATAATTCCCGTCCCTGTCTTTACAATAAATTGTAACTGTGTTCGCCTCAACATTTACCTTTATGTAATAAGGGGGGGCCATTTCTATCTGAGGCAAGGTGGTTTCCACCGTGGTTTCTTCGGTGGATTCCTCTGTAGTGGCTTCAGTTGTCGCTTCTGTAGTTTCTTCCGTAGTCATCCCGGTTGTATCCCCGGTAGGCCCGGTATTCTGGGTATCTGCCGGATTTAAGTGGGGCAAAGCCGCCTGCACCAGCAGAAATATTCCTATTACGGTCAACAGTGAAAGCAGTGTTATATATCTTCTCTTCACAGACTTTCCCTCCTGTATTTTTCTGTATGAGGAAAATTAAAGACTAAATGTATATTTGGTAATATATCCTTTTCCGTCGCCAGTGGTGATAACCAAATCCCCATCGCTGTTTTTTCCTGTATCGATAATGGGGAAAACCGCATTTTCCCGGACATACCGTTCCGGATCGTCGGTTTCGATTTCCAAAATGGTCCGGGTTGCGTGGGCGCTGCCGCCGCAGGGATTAATAGCTTCAATAAGCAGTTCGTATTCTTCCATATTATACCTCTTTCATTTTTTCCTGTCGCTCCCGTTCCGCTTGGGAAAGTCGCAGGTAATTGGGGGTAAGGGTTTCCCCGTTTCCCGGATTTCCGGCGGCGATTTCCCGAAGTGCCGCAAGGCCTACCCCGCTGGCCCGCTGATGCATTCTGTGGGGCGCAGGCGGGCAAAGGTTCGGCAGAACCTCTTTCAGTTTTTCATAGCAGAGCAGACTTCCGTCGCCCACCGTATAAATAGGGCCATTTATCCCTGCCAGCTTCCCTTGCAGATCCGATATTGCCATTGCGCTGTCGGGAATGATCTGGGTAAGCTCCCCGTTTTTCGCAGAAAACAGTGCTGTATAGACCTGATTTCGTCGGGCATCCATTGCGCAGAGAATATAGCCGCTTTGTACGCCCAAGCCTAGCGCCATCGCCTGCAGAGTGGACACGCCGTAGCAAGGAATTTCTCTTCCCCACGCCAGCCCTTTTGCCGCAGCCACCCCGATACGGACGCCGGTAAAACTGCCCGGACCTGCCGCCACCGCCACAGATGTGAGGGTTTCCGCAGATATGCCGCAGTTTTTCATCAAATCCTCGGCCATAGTAAGGAGGGTCTGGCTATGGGTAAGTCCTGTGTTCTGATAGCTTTCGCCAAGCAGGATTTCTCCGTCAAACAGGGCAACAGAAGCGGCTTTTGCCGAGGTTTCAAAGGCTAATAGCATACTTTTCTCCTTCTATGGTAATACGGCGGCTGGTGTCCCCCACTTTTTCAATGCGGATCGTCAGGGGCGATTCCAGTGCATCCGCTACATTTTCGCTCCACTCCACGGCGCAAACGCCGCCCCGCTCCAGATAATCCTCCCAGCCGATGTCAAATAAATCATCGGCGCTGTGCAGGCGGTACATATCAAAATGAAACAGGGGCATTCTGCCGCTGAGATATTCATTAACAATGGTATAAGTCGGACTGGTAACCGGCCCCTCCGCCCCCAAACCCCGGGCAATCCCCCGGGTAAAGGCGGTCTTTCCTGCTCCCAAATCGCCCAAATAGGCAATCACGGTACCGGGGGTCAGTTCCTTTCCCAACTTTTCTCCCAAAAGCTCAGTTTCTTCAGGAGAATTGGTAATAAACTCCATATTCTTTCCTCTTATTGTGCGTTTTTCAGCTTTTCCGCCTGATCGGCTGTGGCAAGGGCATCAATGATTTCGTCAATGCCTCCATCCATTACTGCATCGATTTTATAAAGGGTCAGACCGATTCGGTGGTCGGTTACACGCCCCTGGGGAAAATTGTAGGTGCGAATCCGCTCGTTGCGCATACCCGTACCTACCTGACTGCGGCGAAGACCCGTATGTTGGGATTCGATGCGCTCCTGCTCAATTTCGTACAGCTTGGATGCCAGCATCCGCATACATTTTTCCCGGTTTTGGAGCTGGCTGCGCTCTTCCTGACAGGCAACCACAATGCCGGAGGGCTTGTGAATCAGCCGCACCGCGGAGCTTGTCTTATTTACGTGCTGACCGCCTGCACCGGATGCCCGATAAACCTGCATTTCAATATCCGCCGGGTTAATCTGCACATCCACCTCTTCCATTTCAGGGAGGAACGCAACAGTTGCGGTAGAGGTATGCACCCGGCCGCCGGACTCGGTTTCCGGTACGCGCTGTACCCGGTGAACGCCGGACTCATACTTGAGCCTTGAATAAGCGCCCCGGCCGGAAATCACAAAATCCGCTTCCTTTACACCGCCAAGCTCGGTTTCGTTATAGTTCATCAGCTCAATGCTCCAGCCCTTTTGGGCGGCATACATACTGTACATTCTAAAAAGCGAGTGGGCAAAGAGGGCGCTTTCCTCACCGCCGACACCGCCCCGGATTTCCACGATGACATTCTTCTCATCGTTGGGATCCTTCGGCAGGAGAAGAATCTGCAGCTGACCAAAAAGCCGCTCCTTCTCCGCCTTTGCTTCCAAGAAGGTGGCCTGACACAGCTCCCGCATTTCTGGGTCGCTCATCAGCTCCTCCGCCTCTTCCATATCCCGCAGGGCAGTGCAATAGGCGCGATAAGCCTCCACAACAGGCTCCAAATCGTTTCGCTCCCGCAAAACCGCCGCCGCTTTTTTGGGGTCGGTATAAAAATCCGGCTGCTCGGAACGGGCGCACAGCTCTTCAAAGCGGCTTTCCACCGCCCGCAGCTTGTCTAACATTTATATACCTCCCCTTTTCTTATATAATTATATAGTATACTATTTTTTTGGGAAAAGTAAAGATTTTGGGGGAATTTTTCCCTTCCCTGTAAACGATATGTGAACTTTTCCTTAAAATGGTTGTTATTTAGAAAAACTACATTATAATATAATTACTAAGCAAAAAGGAGTCTTTTTATGAGCAGTATCGGGGCTTGGCTTCGCAAAGCCGGGCATCGTTTCTCCCGGGCCTTCCGGCAGTTTATGACCGGACGGTACGGCACAGACAAATTAAATTCCCTGCTTTTAGGTATGGGTTTGGGTGTATGCGTTGTCAGTATGTTCCTTTCGAATGTGCACTGGAAGCTGGCCTTTTCCACTCTTTCTTATGTATTTTTATTTTTGGCGCTGTTTCGTTGCTTTTCCCGCAACACCTACAAGCGCTATCAGGAAAACCGGAAGTATTTGATGCTTTTGGAGCGGATTCGGGACCGGGAGCATCGGTATTTCACCTGTCCCCGCTGCCGCCAGCCGGTGCGTGTTCCCCGGAAAAAAGGTAAAATTCTCATTACTTGCCCCAAGTGCAAGGAAAAATTTACGAAAAAAACCTGAAAAGGCGTGCTTTGCACGCCTTTTTGTCGTTTTTCAAAGCTTGACAGGATGCCTTTGGAAAGCTACACTAAAAGGAGAGACGAAAAGGAGGCTCTGCTATGGCGCTGAAAATTTTCACCTGCGACCCACAGCTTAAAAGGTATCAAAAAGATTTGGACCTGCGGATGACACGCTTGCAGCAAAAGCAGGCGGAGCTTCTTCCCGATGGCGGCAACCTTTCGGATTTTGCCACAGGCCACCTGTATTTTGGTTTCCACAAGGCAGAAAACGGCTGGTATTACCGGGAATGGGCACCGGGCGCTGATAAAATGTACCTTACCGGCGATTTTTGCGGCTGGGACAGGCACGCCTTTCCTATGGAGAAAAAGGAAAACGGTATTTTTGAACTGTTCCTGCCGGGACAAGACACCCTGAAAACCGGCACCAAGGTAATGACGGTGGTAGTGCATCAGGGCCGGGAGCTGGAGCGGATTCCCCTCTATATCCACCGGGTGGAGCAGGACCCAAAGGACCACAGCTTTTGCGGCGTGATTTGGGATGAACCGGCGTTTAGATGGACAGATGCGGCTTTTAAACCCAAAAAACGGCTTTATATTTACGAATGTCATATTGGTATGGCTCAGGAAGAGGGCAAAGTAGGCACTTACCGAGAATTTACGGAAAAGGTGCTGCCCCGCATCGCCGCACTCGGCTATAATACCCTGCAAATTATGGCAATTATGGAGCATCCCTACTATGCTTCCTTTGGCTATCAGGTAACCAACTTCTTCGCCGCCTCCTCCCGGTACGGCACGCCGGAGGAGCTGAAAACGCTGATTAATACCGCCCACAAAATGGGCATTGCGGTGCTTTTGGA
Organism: Faecousia sp.; assembly: GCA_045535135.1. Taxonomy (GTDB): domain Bacteria; phylum Bacillota; class Clostridia; order Oscillospirales; family Oscillospiraceae; genus Faecousia. The sequence continues at coordinate 17,893 of JAZSKZ010000057.1, read as the reverse complement.
TGTAGTGCACTCCCACGCCTGCAAGAACACCCGGGAGGGCATTAACGAATTTGACGGTACTTCCTACCAGTTTTTCCACGAAGGCGACCGGGGCGAGCACCCGGCGTGGAATACCAAGTGCTTCGACTACGGCAAAAACGAAGTGCTTCACTTCCTCCTCTCTAACTTAAAGTACTGGCTCGAGGAATATCACTTCGACGGCTTTCGTTTTGACGGTGTTACCTCTATGCTCTACAGAAATCACGGCCTTGGCTGCGATTTCTTTGGATACGAAGCCTATTTCTCTATGAATACAGATGTGGATGCCGTAACTTACCTGCAGCTGGCAAATCTTTTGGTGCGGCAGGTAAATCCCAACGCCATTACCATTGCAGAGGATACCTCGGCGCTCCCCGGGCTGGCAATGCCTGTTTCCTGGGGCGGTGTGGGCTTCGATTATCGGCTGGCTATGGGCGAGCCGGATATGTGGATTAAGCTTCTGAAGGAAATTCCCGACGAAAATTGGGATTTACACCATATTTACTACGAGCTTTCCACCCGCCGTCCCAAGGAAAAAGTAATCGGCTACTGCGAATCCCACGATCAGGCGCTGGTGGGCGACACAACCATTATGTTCCGGCTGTGCGACAAGGAAATGTACACCGGTATGGAAAAAAGCAGCCAAAATCTCACGATAGACCGGGGTATGGCCCTGCACAAAATGCTGCGGCTTCTCACTATGACCTTAGGCGGCGAAGGGTATCTTACCTTTATGGGCAACGAATTCGGCCATCCGGAGTGGATCGACTTCCCCCGGGAGGGCAACGGCTGGAGCTATCATTACTGCCGCCGGCAGTGGAGCCTTGCCGACAATAAAACGCTTCGGTACGAATACCTGAACGATTTTGAAAAGGCAATGGTTGCCTACGGCAAGCGCCTACGGGTATTTACCGGCAAAGACCGTCAGCTTTATGTGGATAACAGCAGAAAGTGGATGGCATACCAAAAGGGCAGCGGCATTTTCCTCTTTAACTTCCACCCGGAAAACAGCTATGAGAGCGTTTTCATCCCCACGCCGGAGGCAGGCACTTATCAGGTGAAATTCTCCACCGACGATTTCTGCTTCGGCGGTTTTGGTCGGGTTTTCCACCAGAGATATACTACTACAGAGGAAAACGGTGCACCGGGAATCCGGCTGTATTTACCCAGCAGAACAGCAATTGTGTTAGAAAAAGTCAATTAAACTTTTGAGCGGGTCATATGACCCGCTCAAGCTTTTTCCTTATTTTTATGTTCGTTTTTTCCGCTTTTCTGCAGCTGCAGTCTATATTCTTCCATATCGGGCAGTCATTTCCCGGATTCTCTGGGCCAATTGTGGCGTAAAACAGCCCTCCGGTGCCCGCCAGGTCCAGTTTTCGTCTCCGTCTGTACCGGGGGTGTTCATTCTGCCCTCTGCGCCCAGTTCCAAATAGTCCTGCATTTGGGCGATAAACAGCTTCGATACCGACCCCATACCGCCCCGGATGAGTCCCCAAACCGGTCCTTCCCGGTCAGCGAGTCCCAAGTATGCCGTTGCAGCTGCCACAGATGCCCGATCTCCCGTTTCCAAAAACTGACGGGCGGTGGGGTTATCGTGGGTGCCTATATAGCAAACAGAATTCTCCTTATGATTATGGGGAAGATACACACTGTCGGGGCTATCGAACGCAAAGGACAAAATTACCATTCCCGGCCAGCCGGAAGCGTTTCGCAGCGCATGCACAGGCGGAGTCAAAAGGCCCAGATCCTCCGCAATAAAAGACAGCTCCGGGAGCGCCTCCTGCACTTTTTTCACAAAAGATAGGCCGGGACCGGGATACCAATGCCCGCCCTTGGCCGTTTTTTCTCCGGCAGGCACAGCCCAATAGCTTTCAAAGCCCCGGAAATGATCCAGCCGTACCGTATCGTACCGCTTTTGCGCGGCAGCAAGCCGATTGCACCACCAGTGGTATCCGTCTTTTTCCATTTCCTCCCAATTATACAGGGGATTGCCCCAAAGCTGCCCCTCCTCCGAGAAAAAATCCGGCGGACAGCCTGCCACCATCGTAGGGCGGCACTCCTCATCCAGTAAAAACAGCCCCGGATTTGCCCATACATCGCAGGAATCCGGCGCTACATAGATGGGTACATCACCGATGATTTGAACATTCTTCTCTTTTCCGTAGCGGCGCAGCGCTTCCCACTGCCGGGAGAAGGTATACTCTATAAACCTCCAAAAGTGCATTTCCTCTTTGCGCTTTTCCCGGTAAAAGGCCATAGCTTCCGGGTTCCGCAAACGAATCTCCCGGGGCCACGCATACCAAGGTGCTCCGGAAAACTCCCCTTTTAGCGCCATAAACAGGGCATAATCCTCTAAATAATGGGCATTTTCTTCACAAAAAAGGAAAAATTCTTCATTGGGAGAGAAACGGGCGCAAGCTTTTCGGAGTAAATCAAAACGAGTTTCATACAAGTAGCCGAAATCTACCCGTTCTGCCGCTACCGTCTCCGCCTCACCGGGAAGAAGCAAGCCCTCCTGCTCCAAAAGCTCCGGGCTGATGAGATAGGGATTACCGGCAAAGGCAGAAAAGCTTTGATAGGGAGAATTGCCAAACCCTGTGGGATTTAAGGGAAGAATTTGCCAGTATTTCTGTCCGGCAGAGTGCAAAAAGTCCAAACACGCCTTTGCTTCGCTACCCATAGTTCCAACACCCCACGGGCCGGGCAGAGATGTGGGATGGAGTAAAATTCCGCTTGCACGCATTTAGGTTTCTTCCTTTTTTTCAACATTAAGAGGGTCTACCACGATATCCGGGTAGGGGTTTACAACCACGGTGCGGTGGCTGTGATAAATTACCATACCGGGCTTGCCGCCGGGCACACGCTTCACATTCCGCACGGGGTTTACATCTACGGGGATGTTCTGACCGCCTGCGGTCTCCGCATAATGGGCCGCCAGCTGTGCCGCCTGGGTAACTGTATCATCCGGCGGCACTGTGCCGCCGCAGCTGATAATAACATGGCTGCCGTGCACTTTTTGGGCGTGAAGCCAAATGTCATCCTTTCGGGCAATCCGGAATGTCAGCTCCTGATTTTGCACATTGTTTCTGCCTACAAAAATGGGGTATCCGTCTGTGGATTCAAAACGAAGCGGTGGTAATTTCCCCTGCTTGGGGCGTTTTTTTCCGCCGTCCGGGCGGACATAGCCACCGTCCTGCAGCTCCTGACGGATCTCCTCGATTTCCCGCTCACTTCCTGCCCGTTTCAGTTCAGACAGTACGCTTTGCAGATAAGAAAGCTCCTGCTCGCCCAATTCAATCTGCCGGGTCAGCTCTTTTTCGCCGTTTTTCAGCTTGCCGTAGTCCTTGTAGTACTTGGCAGCATTCTGTTGTGGAGAAAGGAGCGGGGAAATCGGCACCTCAATTTCTCCCATATTTTCGTCATAAAAGTCCACCACACGAACAGTAGATGCACCCTTTACCATTTTGTGAATATTTGCGGTAAGAATATCGCCCAACTGGCGCAGTCTTTCCCGGTCATAGGTGGAGAGGAGCTCCTTTTCCTGCAAAAGCAGCTTCTTTTGCAGACGGGAAATAAGATTTTGCACCGTTTTCCGCAGAGCCTGACTTTTTTGCAGAAGGGCATCCTGCCGGCTTTGTACACTGTAAAAGCTATCCAAAAGGGCGCAAAAGCTGGAAGCCGTCTCCTGCTGCCTGTACTGGTAGATGGGACAAAAGGCAAACTGCCGGGGGCGTCCGCCCTCCGTGTACAGGCTTGGGGTAGGCGTTTTCAGATTCTTTTCGAAAAATACCGCCAGTTTTTGGGCAATGGGCAGAAGCTCCCTACCCTCCAAACGGGTATCCGTATCACCGGCAGCAAACAGTGCAGCCTCCCGGCACACCAGCGGAGAAAGGCCGCCCAAGGTATCCATCAGCCGCTCGCTCAGCAAATCACTGCCGGGCGCGGACAAAAGCTCTAAATAATCCGCTTCCGAAAGACATTCCGGGTTTTTCTTTTGGGGTGGCTGGGGAAGCTGATAGTAAAGTCCCGGCAGCGCGGGGCGCTTGGCACTGTCCAGCCCCACTCGGCGCAGGCAGTCGATAATGCGGCCGTCCCTGTCTGTCAGGTAGAGATTGCAGGTGCGACCCATCAGCTCTGCCACCAAGGATTTTTCCACAGAATCGCCCATTTCGTCCACGCAATCAAAGATAAATTGCGCCCAGCGCTCCATAGGCATTTCCCGAACTTCCTTCAGTCTGCCACCGGAAAGGTGCTTGCGCAAAAGCATACAGAACATAGGCGGCTCCGGAGGGTTTTCCGGGGTCTGCTCCGTAAAATGCAGTCGAGGTGCGGTGGGATTCATAGAAAACAGCAGTTTTTGCCGTCCCTGCTGGGTTTTAAGCAAAAGCAGCACCGTATCCCGCCCCGGCTGGTGGATTTTTTCCACACGGGCGCCGATGGCATCTTCCCGGATTTCCGAAAGCACAGCTTTTAAGAAAAAGGCATCAAAGGCCATAATTTGCCTCCATTCCCATAGCAAACAGCTCTGACAGCCGCTGGGTCCGCCCCATCAGATACAGGGCGCCAAACAGGGTTTCCAGTCCGGTGGCCCGGGCATATTCCTGAGGTGTTGCGCCTTTGGGTGCGGCGTGGGTATGGGCATTTTTGCCCCGGCGGTAAAAATCCTGCTCCTCTTCCGTTAAGCGGGGCAAAATTGCTTCCGCAAACCGTGCCTGTGCGGCGGCACACACCAGCTTTACCGTATCCTGATGGAGCTTACCCGCCTTTTTGTCGCCATTTCGGCATAAATAGCTGCGGCAAAGCAGCTCATATACCCCATCTCCCAAATGGGCAAGTCCCAAAGCCGAAAGGGTATTTACCTGCCGGATATCCCAATCCATTTGAAAATCGTTTTTCATACTGCCTCCTGTGGCGCTTCTTTTGCTTATCATATCAAAAACCCTGCCCGGTGTCAAACCCCACGCCTTTTTGTATCAAGAAGCGGTATTCTATTGAACAATCCCCGTTTTTGTGCTATAGTTTTATTTGATAAAAACAAATTTGTTGATTTGGAGAAAAAATGAAACTTAAACAGAAAATTATTACTGCAATAGTAACCGAGCTGGTTGTTTTGCTTATATTACCATTCGTATTTGTACATTTGGCGAACCCGCATGATGTTATGGGTATAATGATGCTACTCTTTTTTGCGGTAAATCCTATCGCCTCCGTTGGTATTCATTCATTCGTAGGTAAAGATATTAAAAAATTGTGGTGGCTTCCCGTTTTATTCGCTTTTTTGTTTTTATTGTCATATTGGTTTGCTTTAAAAGAAATCGTGTTGGATTTAACTATTTATGCAGTTATATACATATTGGTCGGATATGTTGCAATGGCTGTTTCTTGGATTTTCACACGGAAATAACTCGACAAAATTCTAATTTACTCGAATATATTAAAAGCGGAGGCAGCAGCCTCCGCTTTTCTCTTTTATCCCAAACGGCGTTCTTTGATTGTTACATACTCTTCTTCGGTGATGCCGTTAAATGCGGGGACAGCACCTACGCCGCCGCAGCTGCTCATAGGGCCGGTGTGGTCTGTGCCGCCGCTTCGGTAGAGGTTAAAGGCTTTTGCCGCTTCTTTCGCCAAAGCCGCCGTTTCCGCGCTGATTTCGGGGTGATCCACCTCGATGCCGTTCAGCCCATATTCCACAAGCTGGGGCACATACTGTGTAAAATTCGTGGGGTGGGCAAGAATAGCAATTCCGCCTGCCTTTCTGATTACCTTGATGACTTCCTCAGCGGTCGCCTTTTTAGGCCGATACTGTCTCGTTTCCGGGACTTTAAAAACATCCTGCCGGAGATTAGAAGGAATGGGAATATGCAGCGTGCGGTAGGCATTAAAGAGGGAGTCAATACAAATCCAAGTGCCTTCCCCGCTGAATTTTACCACATCATCCCAAGTAACACCGTCGATTACGCCGATATTGATACCGTATTCCACGCACTTGCGGGTGTATTCGGTATATGACTCCACGTGCTCCTTCACAAACGCACGGAGCGCAGGGTTTTCCATATCGTGGTCAAGGCACACAATGTGGGGGACTTTGTTATCAATTTTCCCGTAAAATTCGATACCCGGCAGCACCTCAATGCCACCCTCTCTGTCCGCGTAGCGCTTAAGCTCATGGCAGCCCGCATCTGTTTCGTGGTCAGTAAGCGCTATCGCCTTATAGCCCAGAGATTTTCCCAAAAGCACAAGCTGCTTGGGTGTAAACTGCGCATCAGAATATGTAGAATGTAAGTGAAGATTTGCGTATTTCATAACTTTTTCCCGCCTTTTTCCTTTTATTTTTCATTGGTGTGATTCCAGGTGGGGAAGATCTCTCTCCATACATCTGTATGGGCTTCGCAATCCAGATAGTGGGCAAACTTCTGATTTTGCCGGCCTGTTGAATTTTCTTTGCAGGCGTCGGCGATAACTTTAACGTAACGCTCCCTGTATTCTTCACAGAACGCGCGCCAGCCGTCTATCCACTCTCCGTTATGCAGCTGCTCGTTTCTTGCTGCAAATGCGGACATAATCGCTTCCTTATCCTCGCCCTTTGCAAGCTCAATGGTATCGTCTCCCGCTCTTATGGGTGTAAAGGTAATTTTATGGCTCTTCGTGTCATATTCCACCGCAAGAAGCGTATACCAGCTCTCAAGATCATGGGGTTTTGTAAATTGGAAGTTGCCCTGACCGTAGAGAATGTGGCACCCCTCGAATTCTTCATATGTGCCTATGCAGTGTGTGTGCTGGCAGAGGACTACATCTGCGCCGTTCTTTGCCATAGCACGGCAGAGCTTGCGCAGACGGGGAGAGGGATAGCGGCAATGCTCTTTGCCTCCGTGGTACATCACCAGAACGCGGTCATATTTTGCCTTGGCGTTTCTTATGTCCTCCATCGTATCGTACACATCACAGGGCCGCGTACCCATTCTGTCTTCCAGGGCATAAGAGTATTCGTGCTCGCAGACGGCAATGATACAGACGGTCTCGCCGCCCTTTTCCACGACATAGTTCTGTCTTGCGCTCTCGTAGTTTTCGCCAAAACCTGTGTGCGCAAGGCCTGCCGCTTCGATTGCCTTGATCGTATCGAGTGCACCCTCCTTACCAAAGTCAAATATATGGTTGTTGGAAAGTCCGCAAACGGTAACGCCCAGCTCTTTAAGCATCCCCGCTGTCTCTTTTGGAGATTTAAGGTTCGGACCGAATTTTTTTATTTTATTTTCGCTCTCGGTTATGGCACATTCAACGTTTACGAAAACTAATTCCTTGTTCTCAAAAAGGGAAACGGTATCCCCGAAAAGCGCAGAAATATTCTTTTCCGCGTACTGGCTCTTGGTATTCTCTGTGGCGCAAATATCGCCCATCAGTAATGTTTTCATATTGTCGTCCTCCTTTATGCCCTTTTCCTACCTGCTTCATTTATATTATATCACAAATACCAAATTCGCAAGTTTTTTATTTGCCGTTTTTACAGATCTCTCTAAAATAGAACGGGGGAGCAGTTTTGCTCCCCCGTTTATTACATTTCCTGCATAGGCTTTCCGCAGCAGCGGGGAATGACCTGCCCCTTTTCCACATGAAGAATCTTGTGGCAGATGGGACAGTATACATCACATTCCTTTTCTGCTTTTACTACGGGAATCAGTCCCTCTCGCAGCTCCATTACATAAAGTAACGCTCCAGCAGACCCTGCAGAGCCTTGCCGTGGCGAGCCTCGTCACGAGCCATCTCATGGACGGTGTCGTGGATGGCATCCAGACCGTTCTTCTTGGCGCAGGCGGCCAGGTCAAACTTGCCGGCAGTTGCGCCGAACTCGCAGTCAACACGCCAAGCAAGGTTATCCTTGGTGGTAGCCTTCATATTGGGCTCCAGAGTGCTGCCCAGCAGTTCAGCAAACTTTGCTGCGTGCTCAGCCTCTTCCCAAGCTGCCTTTTCCCAGTAAAGGCCGATTTCGGGATAGCCCTCGCGGTGAGCAATCCGTGCCATGCACAGGTACATACCTACTTCGCTGCACTCGCCGTTGAAGTTGGCAAAGAGCTGCTCCTTAATGTAGGCCTTGTCTTCCGGGGAGATGTCGGGGTTATTCTCTACGGTCTTTTCGTAGATGCCGAACTCGTGCTCGGCTGCCAGCTTCATCTCACCTTTCTGCTCCACAAACTTGGAAGCAGGAACCTTACATACGGGGCACTTGAAATCGGGATCCAGGGACTCTGCGGTGTGTACATAACCACAAACGCTGCAAACATACTTTTTCATAATCTTTTCCTCCAAAATTTTAATTTTTGTTTTTCATACAGTCTTTACAGATTCCTGCAAAGCTCAGGTGGCACACATCCACCCTTCCTCCGCAGTCGCTCTCTGCCGCTTGGCACAGAGCCTCAGGGGCAATTACTGCGGGCAAATCCAAAACGCTTCCGCATTCGGTACAGATAAAGTGTACGTGGGGCTCTATGTGTCCGTCGAAGCGCTCCACACCATTTACAGTGCCTACACTAATTACCAGACCCTGCTCCTTAAAGAGCGCCAGATTCCGGTAGACAGTGCCCAGCGAAATATCCGGACATTCTTCCTTCACCCCAAAATACACCGCCTCCGCCGAGGGATGCTCTTTGGTTGTCTGCAGGTAGGAAAGGATGGCGTTGCGCTTGCGAAATTGCTTGCTAACTGCCATATATTTTTCCTCCTAAATAAGAATAATTCTTATTTACATTTATAAGATAACACAGCTTTTTTTCTTTGTCAAGTCTTTTCTTAAAAAATTTTTTTGCAGGCAAAAACAGACTCATTTTATTTCTTTATTATATATAATGTATTGACAAAAAAGTCCTTGTTTTTTCCCCATTCCTGTGGTATAATTTAGGGTGAAAAAATGTGGATTTTTCCTGCTGATTTCCGGCGATTTTGAAAAAGAGAAAGGAGCCGATTTTTATGTATTCTGCCGCCTATGTTTGGGCAAAAGTTCTTCAGTATTTGGAAGAGAGATTGACCTCTGTTATCGTGTCCGGTTGGTTTGATGATACGGATGTAGTAGAGCTCACCGGGGAGCACCTTGTGGTGCACACACCCTCGGATTTTCACAAGGATATGATCTTAAAACGTACCGCAGATATTATCCACGAAGCGCTGCGGGAGATTTTTGATTCCCACGCCACCCTTGTGGTGCTTAACGACCGGGAACTGGAAGCATACCGGGAGAAAGACAATCGTTCCGCTATGGATTTTAATCCCCAACTTACCTTTGAAAGCTTCGTAGTAGGCTCCTCCAACCGTTTTGCTTACAGCGCCGCAAAGGCCGTAGCCAACACCCCCGGTCAGGTATATAACCCTCTGTTTATTTACGGACCTGCCGGTGTGGGCAAAACCCACCTGCTTTACGCCATTGCCAACGAAATTCGCAAAAGTACACCGAATGTTAATATTGTCTACATTAAGGGAGATCAGTTCACCAACGAACTGATTGAAGCTATCGGCAGCGGTAAAAATATCGAATTTAGAAGTAAGTACCGGGAAGCAGACCTGTTCCTGATTGATGATATTCAGTTTATTGCCGGCAAGGAATCCACCCAAGAGGAATTTTTCCATACCTTCAATAAGCTCTATGAAGAGCATAAGCAGATTATTATGACGGCTGACCGAAAGCCCAGTGATATGCTCACCTTGGAAGACCGGCTGAAGACCCGTTTTGAATGGGGCCTTACTGCAGATATTCAGCCACCTGACTACGAAACGCGTATGGCCATTACCCGCAATAAGGCTATGTCCTTGGGTTTAAGCCTGCCGGACGATGTTTGTAACTTTATTGCCGTCAATGTTACCTCTAATGTCCGGCAAATTGAGGGCACCGTAAAAAAAATCAAGGCCCATCGGGATTTGAATAATATGCCTCTGGATTTACAAAATGTTTCCCGTGCCATTAGCGATATGTTCAAAAACGAAGGCAACGCCCTGCCCACTCCCAGCCTTATTATCCATCAGGTTTGTTTATTCTACAATCTGGATGAAGCGGTGCTGCGGAGTAATCAGAGAACGAAAAATGTGGCAGAAGCCCGGCATATTGCGGTTTATCTTATTCGCAAACTAACAAACCTCTCCCTGCCTGCCATCGGTGCAGAACTGGGAAAAGACCACACCACAATTTTGTACTCCGTAGAGAAGATTGAAACCTCTCTTAAAAACGGGAATACTGCCCTTCGTGATAACATCCGGGACATCACCGCAAACATTAACTCCCAACTTTAATTATCCACAAAAGCTGTGGAATGTGGAAAGAATTTCTTTGGAAAACTATCTTTCAAAATAACTCCCTCTTTTACTGGGGAAAAGCTTTTCAAAAGCACCTACTCCCCTGTGGATAAAAAACCCGCATTTTATCAGGCCTTTTTACACTTTTCCACATATATTTCTCCCTACTATTACTATTACTGCAAAAAAATCTATTTTTATATTTATATTTTATATTTTTACAGAAACGAGGTTATTTTTATGCGCTTTACCTGTGAAAAAAGTATGCTGGTTACAGGTCTGAATATGACCAGCCGGACCGTCGCACAAAAAAGTGCTCTTTCTGCTATTGAAGGTATTTTGTGTGAAGCAGGTGGGGATCTGCTTCTTACCGGCTACAATATGGAAACGGCCGTAACTTACCGGGTGGATGCGGAAATTACCGAAACCGGTAAGTGTATCTTCCCCGCTCGTCTTTTTGGTGATATTATTCGCCGTCTGCCCGAAGGGCCGGTAACCGTTGCAGTGGATGAAAACTATAAGGTATCCGTAAAGGCTGGCTATTCTGCATTTACTATTTCCGCAGAGCCTGCCGAGGATTATCCGGAGCTGCCGGATGTAAGCAACGGAAAGAGCGTTGCCATTCCCCAGAGCGCATTGAAGGAGCTTATTTCCAGCACTATTTTTGCGGTTTCTGAAAATCAAGGACGACCGATCCATACCGGTGTGAAATTTGAAGTGGAGGAGGATGCAGTTTCTGCCATTGCGGTAGATGGCTTCCGTCTTGCCCGCCGTACATACCATATGGAAAACGGTACCGGCAGAAATACTGCGTTTGTTGTTCCCGCACAAGGACTAAAAGAAGTAGAAAAAATCCTTTCTGAAGATGGAGATGTAGCTTTTACTCTCGGCAGCCGTCATATTCTCTTTGCTATGGGCGATGCTACGGTAATTTGCCGCTTGTTGGAAGGAGATTTCTTGGATTGGCGCAAAGTAGTACCTTCTGCAAGTCCTATTAAGGTTGTAGCAAATGTTGCAGAGCTTTCTTCTGCTATTGAGCGGGTAGGCCTTATTGTATCTGAAAAGTATAAGAGCCCGGTGCGGTGTGTGTTCTCCAATCAGGAGCTGCAGCTTCGCACAAATACCACCATCGGTGCTGCAGAGGATCGTTGTACTATCGCCGGTGAAGGCCACGATATGGAAATTGGATTTAATGTCCGTTATTTGGCAGATGCCCTTCGGGTTATTCCTGGTGAAGAAGTGGTGCTGGAGCTGACTAATGGTCTGTCCCCCATTGTATTTACCCCCGCTGAAGATAAGTACGATTTCTCTTATATGGTTTTACCTGTAAGAATTAAGAGTAATTGAGGAAAGTAATGAAAGTTACAGTTAAGAAGAAAAACAGTCCCATTCCCGTATCAATCGGGACAGAGTTTATTAAGCTGGAAGCGGCGCTGAAATTTGTCAATGCTGTGGAGTCCGGTGGTATGGCAAAAACGGTCATCCAAGAGGGTGAGGTTTTAGTGGGAAATGAGGTTTGCACCATGCGGGGCAAAAAGCTCTACCCCGGTGATACTTTTACCTTTGACGGACAGACCTATCTGATTTCAATCCATGCATCTTTGTGAGATGAGTATCCGGAATTTCCGGAATTATGAGAGCGGAGAGCTGAAATTCTCCCCTGAGGTGAATTTAATTGTAGGCGATAACGCCCAAGGAAAGACCAATTTATTGGAAGCAATCAGCTATTTGGGTTTGGGAAAAAGTTTCCGCGCCCAAAAAACTGGAGAATTGGTGCGTTTAGGAGAGGAATTCGGCGAAATATCCGGTAAAGTATATTCCCAGGAACGGGAACAAACACTGCGTTTTGTGCTTTTTTCCGGCGGCAGACCTCGGCGGATTTACCGCAACGGGGTAAAGAAAAAGACAACAGCCGAAATTTCCGGGGTGTTGCAGAGCGTTCTCTTTTGCCCTGAAGATTTAATGGTGCTGAAAACCGGCGCATCGCTTCGTAGAAGGCTTGCTGACCATGCCCTTTGTCAGCTGCGCCCCAATTATGAAGCAGCGCTGACGGAATATAATCGGATTTTGGAGCAGAAAAACCGCATTTTGAAAGACAGGATAGAAAATCCTGCCCTTTTGGAAATTTTGCCAGAGTATAATACCCGCCTGTGTCAGGTGGGAGCGTTGCTTATTTCTTATCGGGCAAGATTTTTTGAGGGTCTGGGCAAAGTGGCGGCGCAGTACCATAGCCAGCTTTCCGGAGGAAGAGAGGAATTTTTCCTTACCTACCACACGGTTTCCACGGTGCAGGACCCTTTTGCAACCATTAGTGAACTGACAGAGTGTCTGCAGGAACATCTAAAGAGTCATTACCGGGCAGAGCTTGACAGTATGCAGTGCCTCACCGGCCCCCATAAGGACGATTTTGATGTAACTTTAAATGGACTTTCCGTAAAAACCTTTGGCTCTCAAGGCCAGGTGCGGACGGCGGCAATTTCCCTGAAGCTTGCTCAGCGAGAGCTGATGGCAAGGGAAAGCGGCGAGATGCCCATTTTGCTGCTTGATGATGTGCTTTCCGAGCTTGATCCGGGACGGCAGGACTTTATATTAAATCAAATTACCGGCGGGCAGGTATTTATCACCTGCTGTGAGCCGGGGCGGTTTACCAAATTAGGAAAAACCATAGAAATTCAAAACGGTATGGTTTTATAAACCATTCCATTCATTAGGAGGACCTTGTATGTCTGACGAAACGAAAGTTATGCAAGAATACGGTGCGGAACAGATTCAGGTTTTGGAAGGCCTGGAGGCTGTGCGGAAGCGTCCCGGTATGTATATCGGCTCTACTTCTGCTTCCGGTTTGCACCATTTGGTATACGAAATTGTAGATAACTCCATTGACGAAGCACTGGCGGGCTACTGTAAGCATATTACCGTAACCATTAACCCGGGCAACTCCATTACGGTTACCGACGATGGCCGTGGCATTCCTGTGGATATCCAAGCCCAGACTGGCAAGCCTGCGTTGGAGGTTGTTTTCACAGTGCTTCACGCCGGCGGTAAATTCGGCGGTGGCGGCTACAAGGTTTCCGGCGGTCTGCACGGTGTTGGCGCATCGGTTGTGAATGCCCTTTCCGAGTGGCTGCAGGTCCGTGTTCACAAAAACGGCAACATTTACGAAATGAAATTCTCCCGTGGCCACATTACACAGGAGATGAAAATCGTTGGCACTACGGATAAAACCGGTACCGAGGTCTCCTTCCAGCCCGACCCGGAAATGTTCGACGAGGTGATTTACAGCTATGAAACTCTCCACGAGCGTATGCGTGAGGAAGCTTTCCTGAATGCCGGCCTTTCCATTACCATTACTGATGCCCGTGAGGAAAATATCAGCGAAACCATGTGTTACGAGGGCGGTATCCGGGAATTTGCTACTTGGACAAACCGGCATAAGACACCGCTGCACAGCGATGTTATTTATATGTATGGCACCAAGGGCGATGCCTCTGCAGAAATCGCCATTCAGTATAACGATGGCTATAATGAGTCCATCCAGTCTTTTGCCAACGATGTGCGTACTCCCGAAGGCGGTATGCACGAAACCGGCTTTAAGACGGCGCTGACCCGTGTGCTCAACGCTTACGGTCTGAAAAACGGCACAATTAAGGGCGATGATAAGGTCTCCGGCGAGGATTGCCGGGAGGGCATTACCGCCATTATCTCCGTGAAGCTGACCGATGCCCAGTTTGAAGGTCAGACTAAGGCTAAGTTAGGCAATGCCTATATTCGTTCTCTGGTGGATGCGGTTGTGAATGAGCAGCTTACCACCTACTTTGAGGAGCATCCTGCTACCGCAAAGCTGATTCTTGAAAAAGCAATGATGGCAAACCGGGCAAGAGAAGCCGCCCGCAAGGCAAGAGAGTCCATCCGCCGGAAAACCGGCTTGGAATCTGGTCAGATGCCGGACAAATTGCAGGATTGCAATGAGAGAAACCCGGAACTTTGCGAAATCTACATCGTCGAGGGCGACTCCGCTGCCGGTTCTGCCATTCAAGGCAGAGATTCCCGGTTCCAAGCAATTTTGGCTATGTGGGGTAAAATGCTGAATGTAGAAAAGGCACGCGCCGACAAAATCTACGGAAACGATAAGCTTTATCCCCTGATTGTGGCGCTGGGTGCAGGCATCGGCGAGGATTTCGATATTGAGAAGCTGCGCTACCACAAGGTCGTTATTATGTCCGATGCGGACGTGGACGGTGCCCATATTCGCACCCTGCTGCTTACCTTCTTCTTCCGCTATATGCGGCCGCTGATCGAAAACGGCTATGTATATTCCGCTGTGCCGCCCCTTTATAAGCTGAAGCGGGGTAAGACCGAGCGGGTTGCCTACTCCGATGAGGAAAGAGATCTGATTTCTGCAGAGATGCGTGGAGATAATCCCAATATGCGTGTGGATATTGCCCGGTTTAAGGGCTTGGGTGAGATGGACCCCCACGAGCTGTGGGAAACCACCATGGACCCGGAAAGCCGCACGCTCCGCCGGATTACGCTGGAAGATGCCCGCCGGGCAGATGAGATTTTCACCGTGCTTATGGGTGAGCAGGTTGAACCTCGTAAGGAATGGATTGAACGAAACGCCCGCTATGCGGTGAATATTGATATTTAACTGCGCACTTTAGTTTGGAGGTGCTTCTATGGCACATAATCGTAGCTATAAACCGGAAGATATTGCCTTTCCCAATCAGGTAATTACCCAGTCTAATCTGGTTGACGAAATGGAAAAGGCCTATCTGGAATATTCCATGAGCGTTATCATTGGTCGTGCTCTGCCTGACGTGCGGGACGGCTTGAAGCCCGTACACCGCCGCATTTTGTACACGATGTACGAAAGCGGTCTGACTTCTGACAAGCCTTTTAAGAAGTCTGCCACCTGCGTGGGTGATGTGCTGGGTAAGTATCACCCCCACGGCGATACTTCTGTTTATGACGCAATGGTACGCCTTGCTCAGAATTTCTCTATGCGGTATATGTTGGTGGACGGCCACGGTAACTTTGGTTCTGTGGACGGCGACCCTGCTGCTGCTTACCGTTATACTGAGGCAAGACTTTCTAAAATGTCTGCGGAAATGCTCCGGGATATTGATAAAGAGACCGTTAACTGGGACCCGAACTTCGACGAAAGCCGGAAAGAGCCCCGGGTACTCCCCAGCCGCTTCCCCAACCTGCTTGTAAACGGCTCGTCGGGTATTGCTGTTGGTATGGCAACCAATATTCCGCCTCATAATCTGACGGAAGTGATTAACGCCTGCGTGGCAGTGCTGGATGACCCGGAGGTAACGGCAACTGATCTTATGGAGTATGTTACCGGCCCGGACTTCCCCACCGGCGGTATCATTATGGGCAGAAGCGGTATTCGTGCCGCCTATGCCACCGGCCGTGGCAAGGTAATTGTCCGCGCCCGTACAGAATTTGAGGAATTCGGTAAGGACCGTATGCGGATTATCGTTACGGAACTGCCCTATCAGGTAAATAAGCGCCAGCTCATTAAGAAGATTGCAGAGCAGGTAAAGGACAAGCGGCTGGAAGGTATTTCCGACCTGCGTGACGAAACTGACCGTAACGGTATGCGTATGGTCATTGAGCTGAAAAAGGATGCTAATCCTCAGGTGGTGCTTAACAATCTGTTTAAGCAGACGGAGCTTCAATCCAGCTTCGGCATCATTATGCTGGCGCTGGTGGATGACCAAAAGCAGCCCAGAATCCTGTCTTTGCGTCAGATTTTGGATGAGTATTTGGCATTCCAGATGGAGGTGCTGACACGGCGCACCCAGTTTGATCTGAAAAAGGCCAAGGAGCGCGCCCACCTGTTGGCAGGTCTGCTCATTGCCCAGGATAATATTGACGAGGTTATCCGCATTATCCGCTCCGCTTATGACGATGCTAAGGAGCGGCTGTGCGAGCGCTTTGATTTGGACGAAGTGCAGGCACAGGCAATCTTGGATATGCGGCTGAAGGCCCTGCAGGGTCTGGATAGAGAGAAGCTGCAGGCAGAATACGATGAGCTGCAGCAAAGAATTGCTTATTATCTGGAGCTTTTGGGCGACGAAACCAAGCTGAAAGCTGTTCTGCGTGAGGAGCTTTTGGAAATCCGGGACAGATTCGGCGACAAGCGAAAGACCGAGATTCAGGAAATCGAAGACGAAATCGACATCGAGGATCTGATTGAGGAAGAAACCTGCGCCTTTACCCTGTCTAATCAGGGCTATGTGAAGCGGATGCCCGTGGATACCTACCGGACACAGGCTCGTGGCGGCCGCGGCGTAAATGCCCAGAACCTGAAGGAAGAAGACTATGTAAAGAGCCTGAATGTGGCATCCACTCACGACCATATGCTGTTCTTCACAGATATGGGTCGGGTACATCACAGAAAGGGCTACCAAATTCCCGAGGCCGGCAGAACAGCCCGGGGTACTGCCATTGTCAATATCTTGCCGCTGGAGCAGGGCGAAACTGTTACGGCTATGGTGATTACCAGAGAATTTAACGAGAACGAGTATCTGATGATGGTTACCCGCAACGGTACGGTAAAGCGCATACCCTTTATTGCGCTGAGCACCCGGAGAAAGACCGGTATCCGTGCAATTACCTTGGATGAGGACGACCACCTCATTAATGTCATTCGCACAAACGGCGACGACAATATTATTCTTGCCACTGCTGAGGGTATGGCCATCTGTTTCAATGAAAAGGATGTTCGCCCCATGGGCAGAGATGCTACCGGCGTGCGTGGCATTCTGCTGAACCCTGGCGACGAGGTTATCGGCGCAGAAAAGGCAGAAGAGGGCACAACCCTTCTGACAGTAACCGAAAACGGCTATGGCAAGCGTACCGAGCTGCAGGAATACCTGCGTACCGGTCCTAACGGGGAGAAAGTGCCCCAGTCCAGAGGCGGTAAGGGTCTGAAGAACTACAACATTACGGCAAAAACCGGCAAAGTCGCCGGCTGCCGTGTGGTGCAGGAAACCGATGATGTGATGCTTATTGAAAACGGCGGCGTTATTATCCGTGTGCCGGCAAATACCATCAATATTTACAAGCGGGATGTGCAGGGCGTTATCATTATGCGCATCGAGGAAGGCAACGCCCTTGTTTCTATGGAACGTGTGCCCAAAGAGGAGACCGAAGCGTGAAGCGGGTAATGCTGTATACGGACGGCGCCTGCTCGGGAAACCCCGGCCCCGGTGGCTGGGGTGCCATCCTCATCTATAAAGATGTGGAAAAGGTGCTCTCCGGCGGAGAAGACGGCACGACAAACAACCGAATGGAGCTGACGGCGGTCATTCGCGGCTTGCAGGCGCTAAAAGAGAGCTGTATTGTGGAGCTGTACTCCGACAGTAAGTATGTGATTGATGCGCTGCAAAAAGGTTGGGCGGCGTCCTGGCGGGCAAACGGCTGGAAAAAGGCGGATAAAAAGCCGGCACTGAATCCGGATTTGTGGGAGGAATTACTCTCACTTGCCGAAAAGCACCAGCTGAATTACCATTGGGTGAAGGGCCACGCAGAAAACCCCTACAATAACCGCTGCGATGAGCTGGCGGTAAGCGAATGGAAGAAGCTTAAG
>JAZSKZ010000036.1:0-2252 GCA_045535135.1 Faecousia sp. | reverse complement strand
GGGGAGCTCTGCTCGTAGGCGTAACGGTTGTAGGTGTTTTTGGCCCCGTAGCCAAGGGCCTGCATAAACAGCGTTACATTTACATAAGCGGAGCTCGTGAAGGCACTGATGCCGTCGATATCATTCAGCGCACCGTCATTGAGCGTCTGGGCGTGGGTGAATTCCGACCGGTAGAACAGGGTGTCCTTTTCCCGCTCCTTCATAAGGGCTATGGCTTTGGCGGAGTTGGTGGTACCTCTGGGGTATGCCACAATAGAGGTGCCGGTGAAATGCAGACCGTAGTTTACCAAGTTCAGAACCAGCTCCACAACCATCACGCCGGCGATGGTCATATTACACAGCCGCCGCCGTTCATCCTGGATAGAGAAGCGTATCTCGGCATTGTGTTTCTTCCGGGAGAGGGGCAGCGCGCGGTACAGGTATGCGGAAATATACAGACCCAAAAGCACCAGATTAAAGGTGAGATATACCGGGTCGGAATAGTCTTCGTAGCAAAAGACAATCCCTAGGGATAGGAGCGCCGCCACAATTACCTGCCAAAGCCTAAATTTATGCCGCAGGA
The DNA here is from genome assembly GCA_045535135.1 of Faecousia sp. Lineage (GTDB taxonomy): Bacteria > Bacillota > Clostridia > Oscillospirales > Oscillospiraceae > Faecousia. Next base: position 1,690 of record JAZSKZ010000036.1, on the reverse strand, counting down.
GGAAGGCTCGGTAGCCCATATAGAGCATAACGAAGCTTACCAGGAAGCTGAACCGATAGGGAATCATATTGGTAAAGTGGAAGCCGTGCCAAATATAATCAAGCTGGCGGATAATGAAGCTGACCATCAGAAGCAGCAGCATTGCAAAACTGCAAATCTTATCTCGGATTTTAATTTCGGGGCAGGTCAAAAACAGGAAAGCAAGAACGATTGTACCCACGCCGGAGTACACATTGGGAAGACCTTCCTTAAAGGTATGGGTAATGCCGCCGTTTAAATTACCGGCAACCTTTTGCATAGCATCGAGAAGACCTTTGAGATTATGCTCAGAAACCATATTGAGCCGGAAATCCTGGGGGAATTTATTGACAGTGGACTGGGTATTTTGCAGGGAAACATAGGCGGGGAGTTCCAAAATGAGCGTCATGCCTAACGCAAGGCCGGAGAAAAGGCCCATCAGTAGCAGGTCAATGATGCATTTTTTAATGCTCTTAAACCGACAGATTTCGTAGGCAATAAAGGACAGAAATACAAAGATGCAAACGAAAAGACCGATATAGTAATTGATAAATACTGCAAGAAAGAGGCTAAAGGTGTACAGCAGGAATTTCCGCTTTTCCAAAAGGCTGACCATACCCAGCATAACAAGGGGGAGGAGGGCAAATGTGTCCATCCACATAATGTTCCACTGATAGCCAAGCGCCCAGGCACAGGTTGCGTAAAAGGCGCCAAAGAGTACAATGGACCAGTCGTTTCGTTCAAAAATCTTCTTCAAAAACAGGGCGAAAAACAGACCGGCAAGACCCAGCTTCACAGGCAAAAGCATAGAGAAGAAGGGGAGCATCATACTCCGGGGAACAAGAACGGTAAGGAGATTCAGGGGCGAAGCCAGATAGTAGGCAATAAGCCCCAAATAGTCCATACCCAAACCTACACTCCAGGTCCACATAACGCCTTCGCCGGAGAGCAGTGCTTCCCGGAATTCCAGAAAGAAGGGGTAGTACTGGTGGTACATATCGGAATAAAGCACAGAATATTCACCGAAGGGCACATATTCGCTCATTACCATCACGCCGGTCATACCCAGAAAGGGCAGGAAAAAGGCGAGGGCTAAATAATTCCATTTAATTTGCGACGGCCGGAGTATCTTCATAGGTGTATTCCCCCAATAAAAGGTCATTAATGGTAGTTTACCATATTTTACCCAATCGGTAAAGACTTTTACACAAAAAAACTGTGTTCTCCGAAGAGAACACAGGATTTTTTAGAGGATCAGGCAAATAACGCCGTTTGCGCCTTCGTTTACCACCCGGCTGAGACAGCCCCGGAACTTGGTGCGCACCTCCTCCGGGGTGCGGATCAGCTTGGCGGTAATACCGTCTGCAATCAGGTCGTATACGGATTTGCCGAAGATGTTGCTTTCCCACAGCTTTTCCGGCGTATCCCCGCTCAGGGAATCAATCAAGGCCTGGGACTGCTTTTCGTTGCCCACGATGGGAGCGATTTCCGTATCAATATCCACACGGATCATATGAATAGACGGAGCGCCTGCCCGAAGCTTTACGCCGTATGCACCGTTCTTTTTCAGAATTTCCGGCTTTTCCAGAGTCATTTCCTCGGCGTTGGGCATCACAATGCCGTAGCCGGTGGCATTCAAAGTCGGATCGTAGCCATGTCGTTCTGTGAGCCA
>JAZSKZ010000092.1:0-6822 GCA_045535135.1 Faecousia sp. | reverse complement strand
CCGACTTTACAAAGGAGATTTTGTTATATATGAAATTAGGTATCGTAGGACTTCCCAATGTAGGCAAGTCCACTTTGTTTAATGCTATTACCAACGCCGGGGTTCCGGCTGACAACTATGCGTTCTGCACCATTGATCCCAATGTGGGTGTGGTTGCCGTTCCGGACGAGCGGCTCAACTGGCTGACGGAACTGCATAATCCCAAGAAGACTACCCCCGCAACCGTTGAGTTTGTGGATATCGCCGGTCTTGTTAAAGGCGCATCCAAGGGCGAAGGTCTTGGCAACAAGTTCTTAAGTAACATTCGCAATACCGATGCCATTGTGCACGTCGTCCGCTGCTTTGAAGACAGCAACATTACCCACGTGGAAGGCTCCACTGATCCCCTTCGGGATATTGAAATCATAAATTTAGAGCTGGTTATGGCCGATATTGAAATGGTGGAACGCCGGATTGACAAGGCGCAGAAGGCCTGCAAGGGCGGCGACAAGAAATTCCTGCGGGAAGCGGAGCTGTTTACCGAACTGCTGTCCCACCTGAATCAGGGCAAGCTGGCCCGCACCTTCGACGGCAGCGACGACGATATGGCGCTGATTGCCACCTCTGACCTTTTGACGCTGAAAAAGACCATATACGTGGCAAATCTGGCAGAAAACGAAATCAACGAGCCGGAGAACAATCCTCACTATATAGCCGTGAAGAAACTAGCCGCCGAGGAAGGCAGTCAGGTAATTCCTATTTGCGCCAAGCTGGAGGCCGACATTGCAGAACTGGATGACCCCGATGAGAAGGCAATGTTTATGGAAGAGCTGGGTGTAAACGAATCAGGCCTTGATAAGCTGATTCGCAGCAGCTATGCGCTTCTGGGTCTTATCTCCTTCCTTACCGCAGGCTCTGACGAATGCCGTGCCTGGACAATCAAAAAAGGCACAAAAGCACCACAGGCTGCCGGTAAAATCCATACCGACTTTGAGCGTGGTTTTATCCGTGCTGAGGTCATCGCATTCCAGGATATGAAGGATTGCGGAAATATGGCAAACGCAAAAAGCAAGGGTCTTGTCCGCAGTGAGGGCAAGGAATATGTGATGAAGGACGGCGACATCGTCAACTTCCTCTTCAATGTATAAAAAATAATCGCAAGGGTAATTCCCTTGCGATTATTCTTTTTCTAATTAGCCAACCAGCTTCTTAACAAATGCCAGCTCCACAGCCTTACCCTTGTAAGCCTTGAAAGCCAGAACCAGGAAAATGATTCCTCTTGCGTAGCTGATGATATTGCTCAGCAGGCTCCAGATCTTGTCAACAATCGCTACATTCAGGCTGCCCTCAAAGGTGTAAACAATGTTTTCCAGCAGGTTGAAGCCGTCGGGAATGATGCTGAGAACTTCAACGAGGAGCGCAAAGGCAACATAAATGATCGCAGCGGACAGAGTAGTGCGCTTCAGACCGGCATCGGACTCAACCAACAGAACGAAAGCTAAGTACAGGAAACCGATAGTGCTGCCACAGAGTGCGAAAAGCAGAAAGCCCAGAGCACCTGCGACGGGAACAGAAAGACCAATCTTTGTTTTTTCCATAGTAATAACCTCTTTCCTAATATATTGGACTTAACAATAATACCACCGATTACTTAAAATAGCAACAGTAATTTTGCAGATTACTCAACGTGGATAATACAGGCTTCTGCAGAAGGCAGCTTTACAGACAGCACACCGTCGAAAAGGCAGGTCTCGGGGGTAACGGGCTTCTCCGGCGCATCGCAGGTATACACACGCACCTGCGGTGCTTCTTTATTCCAGCGCAGCTTTACCGTTCCTGCAAGTCCCTTTTCATCGGCCAGTGCCAGAAGTGTCGATCCATCAGATAGTACATACCGCTTTTTCAGCTCATTCTCGCCTACATCCACAAGAAACTCCTGATCCCGGAATGTACCGAAGCCGAATTTCTTAAGCCAAGCAGAACGCAGCGCAGTAATTTTCTGCAGTCGTGCTTCCTGCTCCGGGTCTCGGGAGAAGGTATTATCCATTTCCAGATCGTAAACCCAGAAATACAGACCGCACACAAAGCCACGGTACAAATAGAAAGTAGATCGACGGGCAATGTGCTCCGCACGCATACCGGAATGGCGGCGGGGATTTTCCATATCCAGAAGAACCTCGTTCGGGAAGGCATAGCGATACATTTCGGGCGTTACGCCGTCCCGCACCTGACGAAGGGTGGAAACAAGCTGACCTGCCACTCCCCTGCCGTAAATATCGGAGCAGCCTTCGTAGAAGATTGCCTTTCCCGGATTCTCCCGGCGGAGAATATCAAATAGCTTTTCGTAGCCCTGGTTCCAGGCCGCAGGGTCGCCCTCGTGCTCCTTATGACCGGGGTGATAACAGGTAGAGCTCAGCGCCATAGCAAGCTGATCCAGATACACGCCGTCGGCATCAATGTCGCTCAGTACGCTGTGAATGTCAGCTGCAAAGGTATCCCGCCAGGAGCGCTCATTCATACAAAGCGTTGCAAACCGCACATCACCGGCTCCGTAATTTTCCACGAAAAGCTCGCCGTTGCGGCGCATAACCGCGCTTTCCTCAATCCGTTCCCGCTGGTCGGGAAATGCCACATTGCAGAGCCGGGAGTTTAAGTAGAAAGATACATGACCGCCCATGGCATGAACTTCCGCCACGGCCTTTTTCAGTGCTTCCTCGCCGCCCAGCTCCGGGTCAGGCTTATAATGGGGGAAGCCATAGTCAAAGCCATCTTCGTGCCAGCCGGCAATGAGCAGGTGGTCAAGGCCCCAGGTCTGTGCCTTTTTATAAAGGGCAGGAATGTCCGCAAAGGTATGAACAATGCCGCCGCTCTGGTACTTAAAATCATAGTGGGCAGCCAGACCGGGAGAACGGGTAAACCAATCCGGCATAGCGGGTGCGTCCAGAAGGGGTCTATTGTAGCTGTCCCGCATCGCACGGTAAGTATCCGCAGCCCAGTGCCAGTCCCCTTCGTGGAAGGCAAGGATACCCTCCGGGCTTTCCCAAATGCCATCTTTAAAAACGGGATAATGGCATACACCCATACCGATACCGGGGCAGTATTCGCCCATGGAATAGGCGTGGACATCGGCCATATGCATTTTCTCATCCCGGGCAGTAATGTAAATGCCGCTGTTTTCGTTTCGGCTGTAAAGGTCCATCCAAAGCATGGAGCCGCCGCCGGTATAGGGGCAGCGGTAAATATGCAGGCCTCGGTCATCCCTTGTGCCGTTTCGGTTAAGCATATATCTGTGGAGATACTCCTGCCATTTCCACATAATAATCGTGGGCTTATCTGCCAGAACTTTGGTGGGATTTTCCACCTTGGAGCCGGAAACCCGGGGCAGCATCAGGGTATTATCCTCCCATGTGTCGCCCAGCCACAGGCCGGAAAGCTCCGGGAAGGATACTTTGGTAATCTCATTTTCCGTACTGTTTTCCAGTTTCAGCTTCCAGATACTTTCGCAGCTACCCTTCGGCAGACGCAGAGATACCCGAGCAGATACATCTACTGGCTTTCCCCCTGCCACCAGCTTGGGATAGAAAATCTCAGCTTCTGCTTCCCCATCGCCCTGCTTCACGGAAATTTCCGGCTTAATCTGCGGATTTTCCCGAATTTGGGCATAGCGAGGGACATTCAAATGACAAGGTGTTTCGTCAATATAGATTTCACCGTCCAAAACACCGGTAATCTCCAAAAAGTGATTCTTTCTTGCGTTGTCAGCTCTGTCTTCCCGGGTAAAGGCTAACGGCTCGCCGTTAAAGGCATCCAGTTCATAAGAAATTGTGCCGTTGGTTAAGTAAAGTCTTGACTCAAACATTACCTTTTGCTCCTTCCACAGTCTTTCGGATATTCCAATCGTTCTTTTCCAGAAGCATAATTGCCGTCTCACGGTCAGATTCCAAAATATCTGCGGTGATGCGAATGACACGGTCGCGAAGCTTTACATTGCTGGGCTTCAAGTTAATCATCAGATTTTCATAAACTTTTCCCGTACGAATCATAGCGCCGGTGGAAAGCATATTCAGTACAAATTTCTGGGCATTGCCCGCCTTTAAGCGGGTAGAGCCGGTAACCACCTCAGCGCCGGTATCGCATACAATAGCAATATCCGCAACGGCAGAGATGGGTGTATTCTCGTTGCAGCAGATGGATACGGTGGTGCAGCCGATGCGCTTTGCTTCCTCCATTGCGCCTACAACATACTTTGCGCCGCCGGCAGCGGAGATACCAACCAGAACATCGCCAGGGTTCAGCACATTCTGCACATCCAGAACGCCGTTTTCGTATACATCCTCTGCATTTTCACCGGCCTTGAATACACGCTCCGGGCCACCGGCAATAATGCCCTGCACCGTTTCGTAATCCACACCAAAAGTGGGCGGACATTCAGAAGCATCCAAAATGCCCAGCCGGCCGGATGTGCCGGCACCGATATACACCAGCTTGCCGCCGGACCCGATTGCCTCCGTCGCAGCATCAATCGCCTTGGCAATGGCAGGCAGAGCCGCTTCAACTGCCTGTACAGAACGGGCGTTTTCTTCATTCATCACGGCAGCTATTTCAAGACTGCTCATTTTATCAATATGCCGGGTCTTTTCATTTCGCATTTCTGTTTTTAACATATTTGCCTCCTATAGCTTTCCGTAAAATTCTTTTTAAACTCCTCATTAACGGCTATATTGGATTGCCGCATTGCTTCCACACATGCGCCGTAAATCGGGGGCAGCTCCGGTAAGTAAAGCTTGCAGCCGGAAGCTTCCTGAACCATTTGACAGAAAACTTCGCTGCTAAAAAAACCGCCGGATGCCACAAACACACCGTCAGTGCCGTACCGCTCCTTGGCAGTACGCATCAGCATACCAAGACGGTTTGCATTTTTCTGCATAATCTGATGGGAAACGGTATCTCCCTTTGCTTCCATATCCACAACCAAGCGCGCAAAGGACGCAATATAAGGTCTTCCCTTTTCGTAGAGCATTCTAAGACCGTCGAAAATACTGCAGCCGAGCATTTTTTCTACACCTTCAGAAAGAGCAGAGGGTTCTGCAAGCCCATCCCGCACCGCAAGGGTATAGCGGATTGCATCCTTGCCAACATCGTAGGCAGAGCCGGACTCATCAAAAAGCTGACCCCAGCCGCCAAGGCGATAAGCCTTTTCATTTCTGCGAACAAACACGCAGGAGCCGGTACCGCAAATCACCATTGCGGAGTTTTCCGGGTCGGCGCCCATACTCAGTACGTTGGCTGCATCCGTATCCGTCCAGATTTCGCAGTTGTAGCTTTTCTTCAGACGGTCCTTAAAAATGGTCCTCCACTGGCCTACACTAAGGCCCGCAATACCGGCAAAAATGCCACGGGGTGTGGCACCGTCCAGAAGCTGATCAAGGCCTTTATAGAGAACCTCAAAGCTTTTTTCCTCGCCAATATCGTTTGGATTGGTGGTTCCCATTACAATCCGCTTCGTTACCGTGCCGTCTGGCAAGAAGGCGCAGAACTCCGTTTTGGTGCCGCCGCCGTCAATGCCTACATACAGCGTTTCCTCACGGTCCCGAAGCAGGCTGTCAAGCCCGATTCCCAAGACTTTAGAAAGCCGTACCGCATTTTCCAAATCAGGGATACTGGAGCCTCGTTCCCAGGCGCTAACCGCCTGAAAGCTAACAAAAAGACGCTTTGCCAGCTCACCCTGCGTTAATCCCAGCTTTTCACGCTGATGGCGAAGGTTTTTCCCAAAAGCATTTTTCACTACAGAATCACCCCTTTGCTTTCATTATAAAGCATTATTTGAAAATTTCAATCAAATTGTTGTTTAATATCCCAAAAGTTTCTATCTTTAGTAGAGTTTTTCCGTGTTTTTTGTCATTCATACAAAAAAACCTCCCGGAGGCCCGGGAGGTTTTCTATTTATCTTTTAGTTGTTACCGAAAATATCCTGCACAATTTTCGCCGCAGACTCTACCATGAGAAGACAGGGGCGCTCCTTATAGTAGGTTTCTGTTCTATCCTCGGGTACAAAGTTTTCCCGCATTCTCTGCAGCAGCTCCCGGCAGATAATACTGCCGTGCTCCTGCTGAAATCTGTCAGCAATATCCTGCACCAGCTTGTAATGCTCGGTTTTTGCGGTTTTATCCGTGGGGGATGTGTAGCCATATTTCAGGCCAACCAAGATAAAAATACCGCTGACAGCGCCGCACACCTCTCGGAGTCTGCCCATACCTCCACCAAAGGAAGAAGCCAGTGCCATTGCCGTTTCAAACTCCAACCCCACAAGGTCGCAATACGCGCCTACAACCGCTTGGCTGCAATTGTAGCCTTCCAAAAACAGGCTTTTCGCCTTCTCCGCCCTATCCTTTTTAGCCGCTGTAACTTGCATATAAACACCTCTTGTTTTCAGATCAAAGAAATCCCATAAAACCCGATATGGATATCTTGGGTGGAGTTTCTACGAATAGATGGATGTGGTCGGGACATGCTTCCGCTGTAATGATAGTTACACCGTTCCATTCACATAGCTGGCGTAGTATTTTACCTATTGCCCCTCTTTTTTCTCTGTAGAAAACTTTCCTGCGGTATTTTGGTGCGGATACGATATGGTATTTGCAATTCCATTTCGTGTGTGATAAACTATTGATGTCATTCATACTCATATGAGTGCCTCCCTGTTTTGATTGTTTGTGCAGTTGGCGGACCGCACCTATAATCTTAACAGGGATTTTTACTCAACGCCATAGGCTTTATTGAACCACGCGTCTAACGCGTGGTTTTCCTTATACAATAAGAGCAAGTCTTTCGACTTGCTCTTAT
>JAZSKZ010000011.1:0-9474 GCA_045535135.1 Faecousia sp. | reverse complement strand
TTGGCCCACAGAACGACATGGCTACGATCCGACTTTGACAGTACCGGCAAACATATTGACAGCAGCGCCGGCGTAGGTGCGGATGGTGAAGTTCTTATCGCCAACTACGCTGCCGGTGCCGGTGCAGTCGGTGATGTTCAGCTCGCCGATCACATTGGTGGAAGCGGTCAGGGTCTTGCCGTTCAGGCAGATGTATGCCTTCTGGCCCTGATCAACCTGCAGATAAGTATCAACAGTAATGTCAGCGGTCAGCGCTACATATGCGGGCTTTGCAGCAGAAGAAATTGCGATTGCATCAATCAGTTCATCTGCAGTGCCGACTTCCAGCCAGCCGTCCTTGTCTGCGCAGGTAGTGTGGGCACTTACATTGACTGCCTTGCCGACACACACGCAGTGAACGTGCTTAGAATTGATGCCGTTGCTCGTGCCAGCGCCTGCGCCTGCACCGCCGCCACAAGCAGCCAGAGTAAGCACCAGGCACAGAGCAAGAATAATATAGATAAGCTTCTTCATTATATTCCCTCCTGATATTATTTTTTGAAGAATAGTGTAATTTTAGCATATTTAGGTGTAATCTACAATTGACATTTTTACCAAATATTCATTTCCTTTTTTGTGCAATTTCACGGAAGAAAATTATATTATATTTTTCGCTTATTTGCAAAAAAGATAGCTGCCGCAAATGCGGCAGCTACCCGAAAATGATTCACATAAATTAGCTAGCAACGTCGATAACCAGCTTGCCGTCAACCTCGGAGATTGCCATGCCCTCTACAGCATTGAAGGGATGGTTAGCAACCGTATCGGTGGTGAACTCCGCTCTCTTGGAGGAAGCCACAACGATGGGATTGGTGGTAGTCAGCTCTGCGACAGACAGCAGGGTATGTTGCTGACCATCGGTTGACCATCTGATCATAATGTCGCTTTGCTCATTGTTCTCGAATTTCAAATTGCCCTTGAGCGTCGCGGAAGCCACCTTGCCGCCAAAGCAAATGCCACCGCTGGTCTTAGTAGCAGCACCAGGGGAAGCGACCTTACCGCCGGTGAAGGTACAGTCCTTGATAATTACAGTAGTCGAAGCGTTAATAAAAACATTGCCGCCGACTGTGCCGGCTTTGCCATCAATGAAGGTTACATTCTCAATAACGGGATTGTTACCGCTGCCGTTAATGTAAAGATTACCGCCAAACTGGCCGTCGCACACACCGCCTGTGATGGTGCAGTTCTTGATTTCCAGAGCGTTCAGACTACCGTCGACGCTGACATTGCCGCCGTAGCCGTCGGCTTTGCCGCCGGAGATGGTGCCTCCAAGCAGATACAGAGAACCTTTGAGTGCAAAGACATTACCGGCTTTGCCGCCCTTGGAGTCGGTCTGGCCGGGGCAAAGAGCAGTGCCGTTCTTAATCTCGCCGCCATACATAGTAAAGGCGCTGGTGGTAGTAGTAACAGCAACGTTTGCGCCGTAACGGCTTGAGCTGTCGGTTGTTTCTATATAACCGTCGCAAATAGTACCGTTATACATTTCCACAATGCCGCGGCCGCCAACGAATACGCAGTGGCCACGCTTGGTAGTCTTACCGACTGCCTTAATCGTGCCGCCATAGAGAGTGAAGGTGGAATCCGCCTCTGCCAGCTGCTTGTCTTCGTCTGCGTGTCCCTGCACGGTAATAATCTGGGTGTCGTCCTTGCTGCCGGTTGTGGTGAGGGTACCGGCATACATATTGACAACAGCGCCGGCGTAGGTGCGGATAGTGAAGCTCTTATCGCCAACTATGCTGCCGGTGCCGGTGCAATCGGTGATGTTCAACTCGCCAATCGCATTAGTGGCAGCCGCCAATTTCTTGCCACCCAGGCAAATGAACGCCTTCTGATCCTGCTCAACCTGCAAATAGGCATCTACGGTAATGTCTGCGGTCAATACCACATATGCGGGCTTTGCGGCAGAAGAAGCTGCGATTGCATCAATCAGTTCATCTGCAGTGCCGACTTCCAGCCAGCCGTCCTTATCAGAACAGGCAGTGTGTGCGCCAACGCCCACAGCCTTGCCGACACATACGCAGTGTACGTGGTCGGACTTGATGCCGTTGCTCGTGCCAGCGCCTGCGCCTGCACCGCCGCCACAAGCAGCCAGAGTAAGCACCAGGCACAGAGCAAGAATAATGTAGATAAGCTTCTTCATTATGTTCCCTCCTGATATTATTTTTTTGAAGAATAGTGTAATTTTAGCATATTTAGGTGTAATCAACAATTGACATTTTTACCAAATATTCATTTCCTTTTTTGTGCAATTTCACGGGAAAAATTATATTATATTTTTCGCTTATTTGCAAAAAAGATAGCTGCCGCAAATGCGGCAGCTACCCGAAAATGATTCACTTAAATTAGCCAGCTACATCAACGACCAGCTTGCCGTCAACCTCAGTGATTACCATACCTTCGATAGCAACGAAGGGATGGTTTGCAACAGTATCAAGAGAGAGTTCAATCTTCTTAGCTGCTGCAACAGTAATGGGAGAGGTGGTGGTCAGCTCAGCAACGGACAGCCAGCTCACGGTGCCGTTGTAGTATCTCGTCATAATGTCGCTCTGCTGGTTGTTCTCGAACTTCATATTGCCCTTGAGCTCTACGACGAATTCCTTGCCCTGCATGGTAATGCCACAGCCGCCGGTCTTATTGATAGCGGCGGGGGCTGTGATCTTGCCGCCGGAGATGGTGCAGTCCTTAAAGGTTACAACCTTTGCGAGGTTCAAAAATACATTGCCGCCCAGAGTGCCGGATGTGCCGTCGGTGATGGACACATTATCAAAAGTAACCTGCTCGCCGGCGCCGTTGAAGTAAATGTTACCACCGTTCTGGCCTTCTGCTACACCGCCGGTAATGGTGCAGTTCTTGAAATCCAGGGTTGCCAGAGAGCTGCCGGAACCGATGTTGCCGCCGTAGCCGTTGGTGTGGCCGCCGGAGATGGTACCGCCGCTTACATACAGAGCACCACGGTAAACGTAGATGTTGCCGCCGCAGGCAGCCTTGGAGTCAACTTGGCCGGGAAGTGTAGCAGTACCGTTCTTAACCTCGCCGCCGAACATATAGAACTCGCCGCCCTGTGCGTAAACATAAACGTTGCCGCCGTATTTGCCGCTGGTTTCGGTGGTTTCAATGTAACCGTCACAGATAGTGCCGTCGAACATTTTCAGAATGCCCAGAGCGCCAATGTAGACACAGTGGCCACTCTTGGTGGTCTTGCCGACAGCCTGAATCTTGCCGCCGTAGATGGTGAAGGTGGATTCCTTCTCATCCAGCTGCATCTCTTCGTTGGCACCGCCGTCCAGAGTAACGATCTGAACATCGGTCTTACTACCGGTGGTGGAAACAGTACCGGCATACAGGTTCACAGCAGCGCCGGCATAGGTGCGGATGGTGAAGGTCTTGTCGCCAACTACGCTGCCGTTGCCGGTGCAGTCGGTGATGTTCAGCTCGCCGATGACAGTGGTAGAAGCGTTCAGCTTCTTGCCACCCAGGCAAATGAATGCCTTCTGATCCTGCTCAACCTGCAGATAAGAATCGATGGTGATGTCTGCGGTCAGTACAACATATGCGGGCTTTGCAGCAGAAGAAGTTGCGATAGCATCAGCCAGCTTATCAGCAGTATCAACCTCCAGCCAGCCGTCCTTGTTGGAGCAAGCGGTATGCTCACCTACATTAACAGCCTTGCCAGCACATACGCAGTGTACGTGGTCGGACTTAATGCCGTTGCCGGTCTGAGTGCCGGTGCCGGTGCTGCCACCGCCGCCACAGGCAGCCAGGGACAGAACCAGGCACAGAGCCAGAATAATAAAGAGTGCCTTTTTCATATTTATTCCTCCAAAAAGATTTCATTCTTGTATTGCTTGCTCAAGAACAGAACAATTATAGCACAGATATACGTCACTACACAACTGGCATTTTCGCCAAAAAAGCTCTCTCTTTTTTGTATAAAATGACGGACTGCTTACACTTTTTGCTGGGTACGGGACTATGCAAGTCATCCCAATCGCCTCGATAATAAAAACCCCCGGTGAATTTCACCGGGGGGGATGGTTAATAGCGGCGTTTTCTTATGTTTTTGCCAATGTCCCAAATCAGCCAGCCAGAAAGAAGCACGATCGCCCCGGATACCAGCAATATAGGCAGAAGCTCCCGCTTTTTCGGCATCGTTTGGGGACGGGCAGGTGTAGATTCCCCGGTAGTTTCCTCTGTGGTTTCCGGCACGGTGGTTTCCTGCTCTGCTGCCGCTAATCGGGCGTAGTAATCGTCCAGCACCTCCCGGAGCGTGCCCTGATTGGCGGATACAAAGCTATCCGGCGCGCCGGTGGGTACTGCCCGGTGATCGTATTCTTCCGTGTAGGCATAGGCAATATCCAAAAGCAGCTGTTCGCAGTTTCTGGGTGCCACAATTTCCATACCGATGCCTGCGCCCATAGTGTGCAAACCAATGGGAACGGAAATCTCCGGCACGGAGGCGCTGGAGGAAATGGTCTTGCAGTTGTTAATCAAATACTGGTCCCAAATGTTCCAGTATTTTCCCTCTTCGTCCCGGCCGGAACGAAGGGGCGTAGACAGAGATGTGGGGAAAATCACCGCAGACACATTATTCGTCTGCAGCATTTCCATAAAGGTATTGTAAAAATCCTCTTTCAGACTGGAGGCGTTATTGCTGAGGGTTTTGTTCACAAGGGTGAAGATGTTGGGCATAGATACTTCCACAACCTCTGCACCGCAGGAGCGCAGTTCGTTTACTGCTCTTTCGAAAGCCGCCTCGATTTCGTCGTCAATCTCTTTTTCGTTGCGGTGGCTGTCCAGCTTGGTGGGATAGCTGAGTTCTTTCAGTATGCCGATACGCAGGCCCTTCAGCCTATCCTTATTCAGGTTCCCGGTGTAGTTATACTGGCCGCCGGTAAGCGCATCCAGCATAATGGCCTGATCCATTACGGTGCGGGTAATGGCGCCGGCAGTATCCCGGGTGCTGTTGAGCTTGGTAAAACCTACCCGGGAGAGAAGCCCGTAGGTGGGGCGCAGCGCCACACAGCCGTTAAAGGCCGCAGGAATCCGCAGAGAGGAATTGGTATCGGTACCCAGCGCCGCCATCGCCATATTGAGGGATACAGACACGGCAGAGCCACCGGAGGAGCCGCCTGCAGACAGGTGGTGGTTATAAGCGTTTTTGGTTTCGCCTATAATCTCACTGTTGGACCACTGGGCATTGCGGGCATCGGTACTCATATTGGTTTTGGCAATAATCACTGCACCCTCGTTAAGAAGGCTCTGTACCACATCGGCGTTCTTATCCTTAATCTGGCTGTCCTCTTTTTTATGGCCGTTTGTGGTGTGGTAACCCGCAAGGTCAATATTGTCCTTTATAACTATGGGTACACCAAAGAGAAGACCGTCGCCCTCCCCTTTTTGGATTTGGGCATCCCGCTGGCGGGCAACTTCCAAGGCATCGTCACATATGGTAATAAAGCATTTGTAGTTTTTGTTATACTGCTCGATACGGTTAAGGTAATACCCCGTCAGCTCCTCGCTGGTGATAAGGCCCGCAGAAATCGCCTCCCGCACAGTTGCAATATCTGCCTCAAACAGGCCGGAAAGAAGGGCCTCCTTCTCCACCGTTACCTCCGGGGCAGCAACGCCCTCCAACGGCAAAAAACTAATTGCTATGTAAAGGCACAAAACGAGTGCCGCCATTCTTTTAAAGCTCATAGCCGTCTCCTTATTTTCTCAATGCTTACATTATACAGAGGACTACAGGAAATTGCAACGGCAGAATTTGACAAAAAACCGACGACTCTATCACCGGGGGACATTTGTGCATTTTTCTCTTGCACTCTGCAAGGAAATGTGTTATAATTATTTTGACAAAAATAAAAGGAGGTATTTCTATGTACTTATTCGCAAAAGACTTTCGTGCCCTTGCCAGAGAGCGGCTGAAAGGCTTCTGGGCTCTCTCCGTCGCCGTCGCACTGGTTGCTATGCTTTTGGGCGGTAGTGTGATCGGCAACACAATCAGTTTGGAAGTGAATGTGGACACCACGGGAATTGAACAGGAAATTCCTCCGGATGCCACAATGGAGGAAGTCTTCGCCTACTTTAAGGTGCTTCTCAAGGCGATGCTGCCGCTGCTCATTGCCGGCAGTATTCTCGGTCTTGTTCAGTTCATTATCGGCGGTGCGGTTATGGTAGGCAATGCGCAGTTCCTGCTTGACCAGTTCGACAGAAAAGAGCCAGGCTTTTCTGTTCTCTTTTCCAAATTTAAGTATTTCGGCAGATGCTTCCTGCTCCATTTCCTCACCGGGCTGTTCATTTTCCTGTGGAGTCTTCTCCTCATTGTGCCCGGCATTATCGCTTCCTACCGCTACGCAATGGCGCCCTTCATTTTAGCAGAGAATCCCGATATGCGGCCGCTCGACTGCTTGCGGGAATCCAAGGAAATGATGATCGGCAATAAGAGCCGCCTGTTCTGCTTAGAGTTCAGCTTCATCGGCTGGATGGTCCTCGGCGCCCTTACCTTTGGCATCGGCAGCCTCATTTTGGCTCCTTATATGGCCGCGGCAAAGGCCGCTTTCTATCGCACCCTGAACCCGGCGCCCGGCGCTTCCGGGGATGTGGATGTAGAAAAAGCCGGTTTCGACCCCATGGACATTATGGCAGACCATATGCTGGCGGAAGAGGTCTGTCAGGAAGAAATCCAGGCCCAGGAGCACACTATGCGGGGCGGTGGATTCGGTAATTAACCCTATATTTTATTTGGCGTGATTGCCCCCGGCAATCACGCCAATTTCATAGCAAAAACCTCCCCTTACACAGGGGAGGCGTTTCTTATTTTTCGTCTTTCATCTTCGCCTGCAGGTGCATAGAGAGCACAGCAAGAGAGGTTGCCATATTTTCGTTCTGCACCAAAATACCTGACGGCACCTCCAAATGGGTGGGAGCAAAGTTCCAGACTGCCTGAATCCCGCAGCCAATCAGCCGGTCGCACACCTGCTGTGCCGCAGGGGTAGGCACGGTAATAATTCCCATAAGTACATTGTTATCTCGGCAGAAATCCTCCAGCGCCGCCATAGGCAGAACCGGACTTCCGTCCACCTGACTGACCGCAGGCTTGGCATCAAAGGCAGCAAGAATATTAAGGCCGTATGCCTTAAAGCCGCTGTAACCCAGCAGCGCCTGACCCAGCTTTCCGGCGCCTACCAAAATGGCATCTGTGGCGTTATCGTAGCCCAAAAAGCTATTGATATCCTGAATGAGCCCCTTGCGCTCGTAGCCGATTTTGGGACGGCCACCGTCAGACACCGCCGCCAGATCCTTACGCACCTGTACCTCGCCCATTCCCAGGGCATTGGCAAGGGTGGTTGCGGATATGTACTGCACATTCAGGGTCTTGAGATAGGATAGATAACCCGGCAGACGCTTTAAGACCGCTTTGGAAATTTCTTTTCTCTCCATAGCCGTGCTCCTTTCGATACAGTTTTATATCGATATGTTTTCGTATCGATTGTAGCACACCTTTTTTATTTTAGCAAGCACCCACACTGGTTTTTTGCAGAATTTCTTTCCGTAAACGGTGCATAATCCGCTTTTCCAGCCGGGAAATGTAGGATTGGGATATCCCCATTTTTTCCGCAACCTCTTTTTGGGTCAGCTCCTGATGTCCCAATAGACCGAACCGAAGCACCACAATCTCCCGCTCCCGCTCCGGCAGTTCCCCTACCGCCTGTCGGAGTAAGCTGATATCCACCGCATCCTCCATTGGCCGCAGAATCATATCCTCGTCCGTTCCCAAAATGTCGGATAGCAACAGTTCGTTGCCGTCATAATCCATATTGATCGGCTCGTCCAGAGAGATTTCCGCCTTTTGCCCGGAAATTTTGCGGATGTGCATAAGTATTTCGTTTTCAATGCACCGGGAGGCGTAGGTGGCAAGCTTAATATTCTTGTCCCGGCGGTAGGTGTTGATAGCCTTAATAAGCCCGATGGTGCCGATGGAAATCAGGTCTTCCAAATTAACCCCGGTGTTTTCAAATCGACGGGCGATGAACACTACCAAGCGCAGATTGTGCTCCACCAGAAGCTGGCGGGCACTCTCGTCCCCCATCTCCCACTTTTCCAGAGTTTCCGCCTCGTCCTCTCCCTTTAGGGGCGGGGGCAGAATGTCTGCACCGCTGATGTAGTACACACTCTCCGGCTGGATAAAGCCGATTTTCATAAGAAATGCCAGTAATTTTTCCGTCATACCGCCCCTCCTGTCAGCGCCTCATATTCCCCATTTCCCAGCCCCTCCGGGGCAAATGCCACCAATTGCGCCCCCTGCCGGGCGCCTACCTTTACCTCCTGCAGGCGAATCGCCAGCAACATACCTCCCGCCTGCCCCACTGCCCGGTAGGGCACAAGGCGAAGTCCCGGCAGTGCTCCCAATGACCCCGCCGGGTCTTTTAGCTGGTCGGAGGTCAGCCCTGTGAGCCGACTTGCCGCCCGGGGAGAGATAATGAGTATCTCCTGCCCGGTGAGTGGGTCCCGGAGGGAGTTGCCTGTATCCCGAAGGGCATTCAGCTTTACCCGGTTTTCGCCGTATGTAAGCTCCACCGGCACAAAGGTTTTCCCCAGCTTCCCCCGGAAGCCGAAAAAGCACAGTGCCGCCACACCCCCTGCCGCAAGGATGAGAGACGGAATATTTTGCTGCCCCAGCCCCATCGCAATTCCCCCCAGCGCCATAGAGAGGAAGAAAAACAGAATACACCGCCGCAGTGCGTTTTTATGAAACCCGAAGGCAATCGCCCCCATAATAAGCAGGCTCACCGCCCGCCACAGGGTATTTCCCAAAAAGGAAAACCCGGGCAGCATACACGCCCCCGCATACACAGCCCCCAGCGCCGCAGCAATCAGTGCCCGTCTGCAGCCCGGTGGGTAGCCGGCCAGACGGTTTGTCCCCAAAAGCAGCAGAAAATCCACGAAAAAGTTGAGAATTACCACCAAATCCATATAAATGACCACATTTCCCCCTCCCTTCTGTGGCTTTTAGTATACCGAAGGGCGTTTGAAAATGCGGTCGCTTCCTCTATGAAATTTCCCCCGGGAAACCCGGTGTTACGGGGTATTCTCCCCCTTTCTCCCCGGGATAGAAAAAATGCGGCAGTTGAATTTATCAACTGCCGCTTATTTCTGTCGATAGAATCTGCCGAATATTTTTCTCCGCCTTAAATCGGGGGGTCATCAACTCGTGGCCGCAGCCCATACACCGTAGGCGAAAGTCCGCCCCGGTGCGAAGCACCTGCCAGCGCTTCTCACCGCAGGGGTGGGGCTTTTTCATTACGAGAATGTCGCCAACCTTTACTTTCATTTCTTTGCCCCCTTAATGGCGTCCCAGTTCTGCTTTGCCGCCTGCTCCATTTTGTTTTCGCCGTAGCGGTAGTAGACTGTGCCCACAAGCTCGTCGGGCAAATA
>JAZSKZ010000153.1:0-10645 GCA_045535135.1 Faecousia sp. | reverse complement strand
ACAATTTTATCCTGCACCCGCTGACCGTTCTGGTCAAACACATCAATTTTCTCACTGGTACCGGTTTTCCCGCCGATAGCAAAGCCTGCAACCTGTGCATTTTTTGCCGTTCCGTCGGTAACAACCGATTGCAGCAGTGTGCACATCGTTTTGGAGGTTTCCTCCGAAATGACCTGACGGATGACCGTAGGCTCCCGGTGCAGAACGGTGTTGCCGCTACTGTCCTGTACTTCAGATACAAGGTAGGGCTCCATTAGATATCCGCCGTTTACCACGGCTGCAATGGCACGCACCAGCTGCAAGGGTGTAAGTTTAAAGGTCTGCCCAAAGGCAGCGGAGGTCAGGGACGCTGTGCCCCACTTATCTGTATTTACAACAATCTGCTTATCGAAAAAGACACCCTTGCTTTCACCGTTTAAGTCAATGCCGGTCTTTTCCAGTATGCCGAAATTTTTAATATATTCGTAAAACCGCTCGCCGCCTAATTTAAGCCCGATATGGGCAAAGGCAAGGTTGCAGGAATTCTGCAAGGCTTGGGGTGTTTTTTGACTGCCATGGCCTGTGGAGCGCCAGCAGTGGAGAAGCTGGGATCGTCCGGGAATTTGCTCCGCACCTCTGCAGTGAAATGCCGTATCCAGCGTTACTGCGCCCGTATCCAGGGCTGCCGCCAAGGTCAGCACCTTAAAAGTCGAGCCTGGCTCGTAGCCGTCGGAAATACAGCGGTTACGCCACTGCTTGAGTCTGGCGGCCGTCAGCGCATCCAAATATTCCTTCCGTCCTTTTTCGTAGGCTTCGCTGCCCGCTATCTTTTCTTCGTATGCTTTTTTCAGGATCTCCAAAGATGCCACCGCTTTGGGATCTAATATTTCCTGATAGTTATTGGGGTCATAGCCGCCCAAGGTAGCCATTGCCAGTATTTCCCCGGTTTTTGCGTGCATAACGATTCCAAAAGCACCGTTTTGCACATCATACCGGGCGATGGCATCCGCCATCTGCTTTTCCAGCATAGCCTGAACGGTGGTATCTATGGTTAAAATCACATTGCAACCCTTTTGGGAGGCAACAAAGTTTTCATAAGAAAAGGGCATATCCATTTCGTTGTTGCCCTTAGTGGTAATTACCTTACCGCTGCCGCCCTCCAGAAAGCTGTTGTAGGCTGCTTCAACTCCCTCTGATCCCTGCCCGGAATTATTGGTAAAGCCCAAAAGCTGGGACGCCAGCGTGCCGTAGGGGTAATACCGGGTGGCGCTCGGTTCTAAATGGATGCCGGAAATGTTGTTTTCGTTGATAAAAAGCCGGATTTTAGACGCAGTTTCCAGCGAAATCTGTGCGCCTACCTGCTTATAGCGCTTGGTAGTATCCTTCCCCTGCTCCACAATCCACTGGGGATCTCTTTCCAAAATCTCGCCCAAGGCGCTGCCGATTGCGGTTAAGTCTGCACCGGACTGCTTTAATTCGTGGGGGTCAAGATAGACATTCTCCGTGCCCACAGAGGTGGCAAGAATATTCATATTCCTGTCAAAAATCAAACCCCTGTCCGCCATTACCCGGGTGGTGCGGGTCTGATTCTTCAGCGCAAGGTCAGCATAAAAGTCGTAATTTGTAATCATCAGGCTGTATAGCCGAATTGCTACGGGTATAAACCCCACAAGCCCCAAAAGTGCGGCAATCAGTAAAATTCTTCTGTGCTGTCCGCTATCTGCCCGTACTCGACTATACGACTTTTTTTTCATATTTCCCCGACCTTTCGATTTTAATGGGCAGCAAAGAAATTCCTCGCTGCCCATTTGTGCTACTTTATCCTATTGGTCGGGGCAGTCTTTATGCAAAAAGACTTGCTAAAAATAATCCGATCTGCTCCCAGAGATTCATCTGCCTGGGGGGCTCCTCCGGGGCAACATATGTAGAGATGCGAGTCTGGGGTGCATCTTCCCTGGGTACCATCCCCAGCGCCAGAGCCAGCCGCTCTACCTCACTTAAGTCGCAAACCTGGGTAAATTCCTCACGCAGGGACGCATTCTCCTCAGAAAGCGCTTCTACATAGGCAGACATCTGCTGATTCTGGGCATAAGCATCCTTCAAGTGGGCAACGCCTGTGCCCATCAGTACCAGCATAAGTACTGCCAATACGATTCCGCAGAAAGAAAGAGGGTCCAGGCACAAAACATAGCGGGTCTTCTTCTTTTCCTTGGGAAGACGCACCTTTTTCCGAGGTGCGGCAGAAATTTTTCTTGCTGCATTTCCATCAACGGAAAAGTCAACATACTGAATGTCTACTCTGTTTGCCACCTTTTTCTCTCCTTTCCGAGAATCAAAGTTTCTCGCATACCCGTAACTTTGCGCTGCGGGAGCGGGGATTTTCTTCCAATTCCTTATCTGTTGCGGTAATGGGTTTTTTGGAAACCAGCTTTACCTTTGGCTTCTTGCCGCATACGCAAACAGGGAAATTAGGCGGGCAGGTACAGCCCTTTGCGCCCTCCGCCATTGCGTTTTTCACAATTCTGTCTTCCAACGAATGGAAGGAAATAATCGCCAGCCGTCCGCCGGGGTTTAATAGCGGTATGGCATCTTCCAGCACCTGCTCCACCGCGCCCAGCTCGTCATTCACGGCGATGCGGATCGCCTGAAAGCTTCGCTTTGCCGGATGCTGCTTTTCTCTTAGTGCTGCCGGAGGCATCGCGCCGCGAATCACATCCACAAGCTCTAAAGTACTTTTTATCGGTGCCTGCTCTCTTTGGCGGCAGATTGCGGCGGCAATTTGGGGTGCATACCGCTCTTCGCCGTAGGTGTAGAGAATGCGCTTTAATTCTGCCTGGGACCAGCTGTTTACCACCTCATAGGCAGTCAGGCTGTCTTCCCGGTTCATTCGCATATCCAGCGGGGCATCTGCCATATAGGAAAAGCCCCGGTCGCCATCATCCAGCTGTGGGGACGATACGCCCAAATCCAAAAGGATACCGTCCACGCCGGGGATTCCCAGTGTTTCCAGTACCTTCTTCATTTCACAAAAGTTTGCGTGTACCAGCTCTACCCGGTCTTTTACCGGTGCCAGCCGCTCCCCTGCTGCCCTCAGCGCTACCTCGTCCCGGTCAATGCCGATCAGGCGGCCGCTACTTAAACGGGAAGCTATCTCATAGGAATGTCCTGCACCACCCAATGTGCCGTCCACATAGATTCCGTCGGGACGGATGTTCAGTGCGTCAATACATTCCTGCAAAAGCACGGAAATATGATGAAACTCACTCATAGCCCGATTGCCTCCAAAGAAGCCAACAGCTTCTCGGGTGTGAGATTCTCTTTCTCAAAGGCATTAAAGGCTTCTGCATCCCAAATCTCAGCCTGTCCGGCTCTGCCCACGATAATCACATCTCTGCCGATGCCGGCGTAATCCAGAAGGTTTTGGGTCAGGGAAAAACGGAACTGCTTGTCCGGGGTACATTCCGTAGCGTTCATAAAAATAAGGCTGGTTGCCGCGGAGCGCTGGGAAATCGGCAAGGTGTTATAATTCTCCACCAGCTTATTCCAGTCGGCAGCAGTGTAAATTGTCAGGCAGCTGCGTCCGCAGTTTACGCCCAAAGTGACGAAAAAGTCTTCGCCCATTTCCGCACGAAGCTTGGCAGGCACGAAAAGACGGTTCTTTTCGTCCAGCTTTGCCGGGTATTTACCAATCATTTTCGCCACCTCCTACTCCATTTTACTCCACTTAACTACCCTTTTGCTCCCTTTAACGACAGTATACTGCAATGTTTTTAAAAAAGCAATGGTTTTTTTGCATTTTTCACAAAAAAAATAGAGAAAATACCGGTTTTTTGTCATTTTCGAACAGTTGTTCTACATAAAAGTCCGGTATTTCTCCATTTTTACATTTTATCCCCGAAAGGACAGGCATCCGTCCGCCCATTTTCCCCGCACCAAGTCGGGTCTTTTACTGCAGGACAGCAGATAAGAAGCCAGCGGACCTTCCACCTGCTCCTGCACAATCCGGCGAATTTGCCGGGCACCCCCCTGCTCCTTTATATGCCCGCAAAGCAAGGCCGGAAGCTCCTCCGGCAGCTGCAGCCGGGTGCCTATTTCCGCCGCGCGGCTCTCCAGTGTGGCAAGGCATTTATTTGCAATGGCAATCAGCGCATTTTCCGTTAGCGGTGAGAATGTTACGATTCTGTCCAGCCGCCCTAAAAACTCCGGCGTGAAATGCTGCCGCAGTGCTTCCCGGGTTTGGGCATCCTTGCCTGCCGGCTGAAAGCCCAACCCGTCAGAACGTAAATCACCGCCGATGTTAGAGGTCATTACCACAATGGCATTTTTGAAGCTGACCCGTCGGCCGGTGGAGTCTGTGAGCTCGCCCTCCTCCATAATTTGCAGGAGAATGCCCGTTACATCCGGATGGGCCTTTTCCAGTTCGTCCAAAAGCACCAGGCAGTAGGGTCTGCGGCGTACCGCTTCCGTCAGCTTACCGCCGTCTTCGTAGCCTACATAGCCGGGAGGCGCGCCAATCAGCCGGGAGGCAGACTGCTTTTCCATATACTCCGTCATATCCAAACGAATAAATGCTTCCCGGCTGCCATAGAGTTCTTTTGCAAGGGCGCGGCACAATTCAGTCTTTCCCACGCCGGTAGGACCGGAAAAGAGCATAGAGGCTACCGGGCGGTTACTGTCCCGCAGGCCGGCAAGTCCCCGGCGCACTGTTTCCGCCACCTGACTTACTGCTGTCTCCTGACCCATAACGCTTTTCCCTAAAATCTCCTCCAACCCGAGAAGGCGCTCTCTTTCGCTTACCGTAAGGCGACCCACCGGAATTCCAGTACGGGCCGACACCGCCCAAGCCACATCCCGTTCCCCTACTGAGCGGCTTTTGCGGCCCTCCAGGCCTTTTGCCGAAAGGTGCTGCATTTTGTCCCGAAGCTGTGCCGCTTTTTCAAATCGGCTTTCCCGCACAGCTTCATACAGTTCCTGCTCCAGTTCCTGTCGGTGAGCGCCATTTTTTCCGCTGCGCATCTCCTCCATACGGGCGTAGGCTGCACCCTCATCCAATAAATCAATTGCTTTATCCGGCAGGTATAAATCCGGTAAATACCGCTGGGAAAGGCGTACCGCCGCCGTAAGCGCTTCTTCCTTAATTGGCATCTGATGATGGCGTTCCAGCCCCGGCTTCAGTGCCCGGAGAATGGACATTGTGGCCTCTGCTGTAGGCTCCTCCACCATTACAGGACGGAAGCGGCGCTCCAGTGCCGGGTCTTTTTCAATAAATTTCCGGTACTCTTCCCGGGTGGTAGCGCCCAGCATTTGCAGTTCTCCCCGACCCAAGGCGGGCTTTAGAATATTTGCCGCATCGATAGCACCCTCTGCCGCGCCGGCACCCACAATGGTGTGCATCTCGTCCACAAAGAGAATCACATCCCCGCTGCGGCGGATTTCCGCCAGCAGATCCCGAAGCCGCTCCTCAAACTCGCCACGGTACTTTGTTCCCGCCACCAAGTTTGCCATATTGAGACTGATCAGCCGCTTATTCTTTAACTGGGGCGGAACATTCCCGGCAGCCATTCTCTGGGCAAGGCCTTCTGCAATGGCGGTTTTTCCTACGCCCGGTTCTCCGATCAGCGCAGGATTATTCTTATTCTTCCGGCTGAGTATGCCTACTACCGTATCAAGCTCCCGTTCTCTGCCGATCACCGGCTCCATATTGGACACTTTTAAAATCAGATCCTCGCTGAACTGTTCCAGCAGCTTCGTTGTAACCGCCTCCTTTTTCCTTTTTACCGACAGTTCGGTTTTCCATCGCAAATGGTCCACCGCTTTTGTAAATAATTCATCCGTATCCACACTGCATAAAATCAGCAAATCCCGGGCCGCAGTGTGTCCTTCCCGTAAAATTGCCAGCAGGATATGCGCCTGCTCCACCTGCTTTGCATGAAGCTGGCAGGCCTCTGTCCCGGCAGTGCGAAGCACCCGCCGCGCCTGCTGGGAAAAGCCCTGCGGAAGCGGCAGACCGGGCGTGCCCTGCCCGTATAGCGCCAGCGCCATACACTGGACCGTTTCCGCATCCACACCTGCGCCCCTTAAAATCTGACCTGCCATAGACGGCTCACAGGCCAGCGCCAAAACCATATGGGCTGTGCCTACATAGCTGTGCCCCATTTCTCTGGCTTTTTGTGCCGCACACAGTAAAAGATTTTGGACTTCCCGGGAAAACTGTATGGCAATCGCCCCCTTTTTTCCCGGAAATTTTTCCCACAGGAGCGAAAAAATATACATAAGATTAAAAAAACGATTGCATTTTAGAAAATTCGTGTTAGAATATAGGTGCATTATGTAGATGATGCGCCAAAACACATATAATGGAGGGAAAATCATGGCTTACAAAATCACTGACGCTTGCGTGAACTGCGGTACCTGCGCAGATAACTGCCCCGTGGAAGCAATCGCCGAGGGCGACGACAAGTACGTAATCGACGCTGATGTATGCGTAAACTGCGGCACTTGTGCAGATAACTGCCCCGTAGAAGCAATCGAGGAAGGCTGATTCTCCGAATTTGCATCCAGCCTGTGCTCCCTTTGGGGCACAGGCTGATTTTTCTATTTTGGAGGGAATATGGAAAGGCTGCATAACGGTTTTACCCTGAATCTCTGTCCAGGCGCATTTCCTTTGAGCACAGACTCTATCGCCCTTGCCCATTTTGCAAAGCTGCCCCGGAATGCCCGGGTTTTGGATTTGGGTTCCGGGTGCGGCACGCTGGGGCTCTATCTTTGCGCCCTTGATGATAACTGCTATGTTACCGGCGTGGAAATCGACGAAAACGCTCACAAAACAGCGCTTTTAAACGCCGCAGACAACGGGATTTCCCATCGTCTTAATAGTCTATGCGCCCCTATTCAAAACATTCCGGAAATTTTCACTCCCGGTCAATTTTCTGTATGTATCTCTAACCCTCCCTATTTTTCCGCCGGTCCGCAAAGTGAGAAAAACCCCATTGCCCGCAGAGAGGACCTGTGTCCCCTTCCCAACCTGTTTCGCTCGGCAAGTTGGGCGCTGCAATACGGCGGGGATTTGTTCCTTGTACATCGCCCAGAACGACTGTCTGAGCTTTGCGCTCTTGGCGCCGCCAACAATCTGGAAGCCAAGCGTATTTTGCTACTGCGGCACAAGGAAGGCGGGCCGGTAGCCCTAATTCTTCTTCAGTTCCGCAAGGGCGGGAAGCCCGGTCTTTTCTGGGAGGAGGAATTCCTTTTCCATACTGACGGCAGAAAATCGGATTATTACCGCAGGCTTTATCACATTTAGGAGGTCATTATGGCTGGTACACTATACCTTGTGCCCACCCCCATCGGCAATTTGGGCGATATATCCATCCGCTGTCGGCAGACTTTGGAGTCCGTGGACTTTATTGCCGCCGAGGATACACGGGTGAGTATGAAGTTACTAAACCATTTGGGCATTAAAAAAAGCCTTGTCAGCTACTTCGAGCATAATAAAGCGCAAAAAGGCGAATGGATTGTATCCCGGATTTTGGCCGGCGAGAATTGTGCGCTGGTGTCCGATGCCGGCTCTCCCGCCATTTCAGACCCCGGTGAGGATTTGGTAAAGCAATGCGCCGAGGCAGGCATAACGGTCTGCGCCATCCCCGGTCCCTGTGCAGTAATTACCGCCCTGAGCATCTCCGGACAGAGCACCGGCAGATTCTGCTTTGAGGGCTTTTTATCCACCGCCAAAAAGAGCCGGAAGGCCCACTTGGATTCTTTGGTAAACGAATCAAGAACGATGGTCTTTTACGAAGCGCCCCACAAGCTTCTCGCCACACTTACGGATATGGCAGAGGTCTTCGGTGGGGACAGGCCTATCAGCCTCTGCCGGGAGCTGACCAAGCTTCACGAGGAGGTTGTACGCACCACCCTTGCCGGTGCTGTGGAAAAATATACCGACCAGCCACCCAAAGGAGAATTTGTGCTGGTAGTAGCCGGTGCACCCCAGAAAGAAGCCACATCTGCCACCCCGGAGGATGCCGCAGCCAGAGTGCGGGCGCTGATGGATGCAGGACTCAGCCGGAAGGATGCGGTAAAGCAAACTGCCACCGAGCTGTCGCTGCCTAAAAATGTGGTCTACGATGCGGCATTAAGTGAATAAAAATAGCCTTCAGGGTTTTCCTGAAGGCTTTCATTATTTTGCGCTGTTCATTTCCCGGATGCAAGCAGGACAAACCGTCTTTCCCTTATGCTCCACAAGACTGCGGTTTTCTCCGCAAAAAATACACATAGGCTCAAATTTCTTGAGAATAATTTCATTTTCCTCAATGCGAATCAGAAGACGGTCCCGTTCCCCGATTCCTAGGGTGCGGCGAATTTCCACAGGCAGCACGATGCGGCCCAATTCGTCAATCTTTCTCACCATCCCGGTTTTATCCATACTCTTACCTCTTCATTTTTCTTATATCGGTTTATGTAAATTATAATATCATAAGGGGTATTTTTTGTCAAATATTATTTTATCCAGATGACGAAATTTCGTGTCATAACAGTAGGGATTCTACCATAGCTTGTACCGGGAGGGCAATTTTTATGGTTATGAGCTATATTTTCGCTGTTTGTATATCGCTTTCTCTGTTTGGCGCACTGCTGACGGGAAATGGGCAGGCGCTGGGTGCTGCCGTACTGCAAGGCGCACAAAGCGGCATTACGCTATCGGTTTCCATCGCTGGCTCTCTCTGCCTTTGGTCCGGAGTTGGTACACTGATGGAGCATATCGGCGCCACCGCGTTTTTGGCACGAATTCTCTGCCCCCTGCTTTCCCGGATTTTTCCCACTTTTAAAAAAGACCCTGTTTTTGCCGGCTATGTAAGCAGCAATGTGTGCGCAAATCTCCTGGGATTGGGAAATGCGGCAACGCCTATGGGCATTGAAGCTGCCCGGCAATTAGCGCCCAAAGACGGCATTGCCACCGATGAGCTTTGCCGCCTTATTGTCCTCAACACCGCTTCCATACAGCTTATTCCGGGGAATGTGGCCGCTATTCGGGCGAGCCTTCACTGCGCTGCCCCCTTTGACATCCTGCCGGCGGTGTGGCTGACAAGTCTGTGCTCTGCCGCCCTCGGGCTGGGGATGGCAGTTCTCTTGGGAAAGGTGCTGAAAAAATGAGCGATTATTTCATTCCCGTTCTTCTGCTGCTTTGCACCCTTATTGCCCTACGAAAAAGGGAAAACGCCTATGACCTCCTGCTCACCGGCGGCGCAAAAGGTTTAAAGCTGCTGCTGACGCTGGTGCCGGCCCTTGTCTTGCTATTAACGGCAGTAACCATGCTGCGCCAGTCCGGCGCGCTTTCCCTCATCGGGAAGTTTCTCTCCCCGGTCTTTCGCATTTTCGGCATTCCTCCGGAAACGGCGCTTTTGGTATTGGTCCGTCCTATCAGCGGCAGTGCTGCGCTGGCAGTTGGGGCTGATTTAATGGCGACCTACGGCGTGGATTCCCAAATCGGGCGGACCGCCGCCGTGATGCTGGGCTCAACAGAAACCACATTTTATACCATTAGCGTCTATTTTGGCGCTATCGGCATCAAAAAAACCCGCTACACAGTGCCGGCGGCATTGTTTGCGGATTTTGTAGGCTTTTTTATGGCGTCCCTGTCTGTAAGGCTCTTTTGGGGGTAAAAAATTCCGTGGGAAAATCCCACGGAATTTTCATTTACTCTTCGTCAACCACGAACTCTAAAAGCTCGCCGCAGTTGGGGCACTCGATGCTGCCTTTTTCCAAGGTTTCCTCATCGAAATCCACAATGTTCCCGCAAGCGCACTCTACTTCGTAAATGGTGGTTTCCTCATCGCCGAAGTCAAAGCCTTCTTCGTCGTATTCTTCATCGTCGAAATCGTCATCAAAATCTTTGTCGTCATAATCGTCTTCATCCTCGTCGAGAATGTAGTCCTCAATGGCGTCCAGATCTTCTTCGATTTCGTCCAGCTCATCGGAGATGGCAATGGTGGTGTCCTGCACATCGGAAAGCGTCCGGGTTACATCGCCCAGCAGCTCCACGATGGCTTCAATCATCTGACCCTCAGGCTTTTCGGTATCCAGCTTCAGGCCATCCATCAGGCCCTTGAGATAGGCTGCCTTTTCAGTAATGGTCATATGCTTCTCCTTATTTAGGCCTTGGAACGGCCCAGGTACTCGCCGGTGCGAGTGTCGATCTGAATCTTGTCGCCCTCGTTGATGAACAGGGGTACCTTAACCTGTGCGCCGGTCTCTACAGTTGCGGGCTTCAGGGTGTTGGTAGCGGTGTTGCCGGCAAAACCGGGCTCGGTAGCGGTAACAACCAGGTCAGCAAAATTGGGAACTTCCACGCCGAAGACGTTGCCCTTGTAGCTCATAATGGTGCAAACATCGTTTTCCTTAACGAAGCCAAAGGACTCGTCCAGAGCGGACTTGTCAATGGGAACCAGCTCGTAGGTCTCGGGGTCCATAAAGTAGTACAGATGGCCGTCGTTGTAGGAGTACTCCATCTTCTTGCGCTCAACAAAAGCGGTGGGGTACTTTGGGGAGGGGTTGAAGCTGGTTCCGGTAACACCGCCGGTGATGACGTCCTTCATCTTCACGCGGACAAAAGCAGCACCCTTACCGGGCTTAACGTGCTGGAACTCGACGACCTGCATGACCTTGCCTCCCA
>JAZSKZ010000097.1:0-14409 GCA_045535135.1 Faecousia sp. | reverse complement strand
CCCGCCATTGGCGGCACAGGAAAAGGCCACCTTGTCCGGGAACTGGATGCCTTGGGCGGGCAGATGGGCATGGCGGCAGATGCGGCCTGTATTCAGTATCGGATGCTGAACCGAGGTAAGGGTCCGGCGGTGCACTCCCTTCGGGCGCAGGCAGACCGGCGTTATTACCAGCAGTATATGAAAAAAGTGCTGGAGCAGCAGGAAAACCTGTCTTTAAAGCAGGCTACCGTTACGGAAATACTGACGGAGGCAGGAAAAGTAACCGGTGTATGCACCCAACTGGGTGCGGTGTATAGCGCACAGGCGGTCATTCTGGCCACCGGCACATATTTGGACAGTACGGTAATTACCGGCGAGAGCGTCTGCCCATCCGGCCCGGACGGAATGCACCCGGCGGTTGGTCTTGCAGACAATCTGCGGGCATTGGGTCTGCCTTTGCGGCGGTTTAAGACCGGCACGCCACCCCGTGTAAACAGAAGAACCATCGATTTTTCCAAAATGGAAATTCAAATGGGGGATGAAAAGCCAGAGCCGTTTTCTTTCCGCACCACCCATACATTAAACAACAAAGCGGTGTGCTACCTCACCTATACCAACGAAAAGACCCACGAGATTATTCGCAACAATCTTCACCGCAGTCCTATGTATGACGGCACCATATCCGGCGTGGGTCCCCGGTATTGCCCCAGCGTCGAAACGAAAATCGTGCGCTTTGCCGATAAAAAACGGCATCAGCTGTTTATCGAGCCTTGCGGCGCAGACACGGAGGAAATGTATATTCAGGGCTTCTCCAGCAGCTTGCCGGAGGATGTGCAGATAGAGATGCTTCACACTGTGGCAGGCCTTGAAAACGCGGAAATTATGCGCCCGGCCTATGCCATTGAGTATGAGTGCATTGACCCTACCAGCCTGATGCCCACTATGGAGTGCAAGCTGCTTTCCGGTCTGTATGGCGCAGGCCAGTTTAATGGATCTTCCGGCTATGAAGAAGCGGCGGTGCAGGGCTTGGTTGCCGGCGTGAATGCGGCGCTGAAGCTTCAGGGAAAAGACCCCTTTATCATCACCCGGGATATGGGCTATATCGGCACACTTATTGACGACTTGGTAACAAAGGGCACCGAGGAACCCTACCGAATTATGACCAGCCGCAGTGAGTATCGTCTGCTTCACCGGCAGGACAATGCGGACCAGCGGATGACGGCGCTAGGCGCAAAAATCGGGCTGGTGCCGCCGGAGCAGCTGGCGCAGGTAGAGGAGAAATATACTCTCGTAAAAAAGGAAATGGAGCGGCTGGAGAGCACCGGTGTGGCCGCATCTCCGGCGCTGAACGAAATGCTGGAAAACCGGGACAGCGCACCTGTGGCAAACTCTGCAAGACTTGCGGACCTGCTCCGCAGACCTCAGGTAACTTATGAGGATTTGGCGGATTTTGACAAAAATCGCCCTGATTTGCCTATGGCAGTGCGGGAAGCAGTGGAAATTCAGGTGAAATATGCCGGTTATCTGCTCCGTCAGGAAAAGCAGGTGCAGCAATTCCTGCAGGAGGAGAGCCGCATTATCCCTGATGATGTGGACTATACCGCAATTCGGGGCTTGCGGCTGGAGGCACAGCAGAAGCTTTCGGATATCCGTCCCGTTTCTGTAGGTCAGGCAAGCCGGATTTCCGGTGTCAGCCCGGCAGATATTGCGGTGCTTCTTATCTATCTGGAACAAAATAAATAGCAGGACTGGGAAGAACCAGTCCTGCACGAAAAACGCCCTCTGTTCTGCGGAAACAGGGGGCGTTTTTTTATTTTATCATTCTGCCTACTCGGCGGGACAGACGATGGAGGGAAGCCCTGCGATGGGGGACTTCCATTTTTTTCAGCGTATCTTCCATAATGCTGTTCCATTTTGCGGCGGGGATGGTATCTTTCAGAGGTGCATCCAGCCAGTGGCATTCCCGGAAAGGTTTAGCGCCAAACTGGTGGGCGAAAGACTTACCTACGCCTAAAGCAATAGCATAGGGTGCCAAATCAAAGAAATAGTCGGGATTTCGTCGGGAGAGCCCGTCCAATGTGGTGCGCGAGACTCGCTTTAAGTACCGGCGGAAGCCCAAAAGCTGAGAAACGGCCTGCCGACCTTCCGGGGTGCGCTGCCCACCATAATAATGGAGTAGTCCCGCAACGAATTCCAGTACGATAAAAATAAAGCCCCATAAAAACCGGTTTGCGAAAAAGGACAACAGCAGCCAGCTGAGCGACAGCAGTGTGCTGATAAAAAGCTGGTGGCGGTTGCTAAGGAAAAGGCAGCCGGCCCAATTTTGAATTTGGCAAGCGGTATAACAACCGAAAACTGCAAAAAGCACCGCAAACAGGGGCTGCAGGATGCCGCCGGAACCTAAACGCAAACCCAAACCCAAGCCGGCAAACAGACCGCAAGCGGCGGTCAGTGCCCGGAATATCTTTCGGTTTCCACAGCGCTTGTCCACCAAATGCCCTGTTGGGGGAGGCATATGAGAGACTTTCTGGCACTGCATACCGTAACGATAGCCGGAGCAGTCCACCTGTACGCCCTTGGAAAACAGAATGTGGAAACACCGCCGCTCAAATTCGTTTCGTTCATTGCCCATATCCATTTGCTTTACAAGGAGCACCCGGTCCCGCCGGGGATGAATGGAAAGATAGCCCAGCTGCGCCCAGGAAAAGACCATCAAATTCAGGTTTGCGGTTTGCAGCCCCAAAATAGTGCCGAAAAGACCGGCGTTGCTTCCTTCCGGCGGCAGTGTGGCGGATTTTCTCCGGGGAGGTAAGCACCGAAGTTTCCAAAGCCAATAAAGCATAGCCAGGATGGCGCATACCCCGATGCCGATGGAGTCGATATCCGAGGTGAAAATCTCCAAAATCGGTTGAGGAAACAAGGATTCCGAAACGGGCAGGCGCAGAAGCAACGTTTCCCGGTCAATAAGTGCAGTAGTAGTATGGCCGGTAACGGTGGCGCCTTCTGTGGTATAGACGATATCTTTTTCGATGTTGCTTTGATGATAGCCGCTTTGGAAGGCAGGCTTTTGGGCAACATCTCCGGGGAGCGTTAAAGAAAAATGCAGTGCATGCACCGGCTGAGAAAAGCCGGAGAGCAGGGGCAGGCGAAGTTCCAGCGCACCTGAATCTGTCCAGGCAATTACGTCCGGCAAAGTGTAGCGCAAGGTAAAGGAAATTGCGCTGGTAACATTTCCGTAAAGACCGGATAAATCTACAATCCGGGCATCTTCTGACTGACGGGTACGAACCGGCGAACCATTCAGGGTAACGGAGGTGGCACTCCGGGGGATGGGAAAGGATAAATTGTTGCTGCTGGGAACTAGGGTGGCGGTTAGGGAAATCTGACAGCTACTGTCGCTGTTAACGATGGCCTGTATATGAACAGATGTGTCCTCCGGGGCAGCGGAGACGGTCATAGGGAAAAGAAAGAAGCAAAAAAGCAGGCATGCAAGCAACAAAAAACGCTTCATAGGCCGTCTCCTTTCGTCAAATTTCCAAAAAATTTTTTGGTTTGCGTTCATTTTAGCATACACCGGGTACAAAAGCAAGGCGTTTTCCGGCGTCTGGCGTGTGGAACGACAGAAAAAAGGGGAAATAGAGGAGGCACTGTCCGCGGCACAAGGACAGTCGGGAGCGGAGCAAAAGTATAACAGAAAAATGTTAGAAAATGAGAAATTGCTAAAATATTTAACATCCGTATGTACAATATGCACAAAAGCTTTTTTTAGAGGAAAGTTGCGATGTTGGTTTTCGACAACATATTCCTTGACAATGGTACAAAAAATTGTTATTATAAGGTGAACAAAAAAGGAGCCGAGGTTCGTCGGTGGTGGAGAAAAAGATGCACCGGGCGCGCCCCTGTAATTTGAGAAAGAAGGTTTTGCTATGGGCTTTTTCCAAAAACTGTTCGGCAAGGAAAAGAATGTGCTGTGCGCACCTGTCGCCGGCGAAGCCGTGGCGCTCAGCGAAGTAAATGATCCTACTTTTGCAATGGAGCTGGTGGGCAAGGGCATTGCCGTTCGCCCCACGGAGGGAAAAATTGTTGCGCCTTGCGCAGGCACTGTGGATATGGTGTTTGACACCGGCCATGCCATTACCCTGATTGCGGATTGCGGCGCAGAAATTCTGATCCATGTTGGCTTGGACACCGTAAACCTGAAGGGTGAGCATTACACAGTAAAGGCTGCTTCCGGCCAGAAAGTCGCCAAGGGCGATTTGCTGATTGAATTTGACCGGGAGGCGATTGCTGCCGCAGGTTACGATACCGTAACGCCTATGGTGGTATGTAACCCCGATCAGTTTTCTAAATTTGAAACCCATACCGGAAAGCAAGTGGCTGCCGGCGATGTGGTAATTGAGCTGGCACAGTAAGGGCTATTTGAAGGGAGAAAACCATGAAACAGGGTTCGGGTATGCCGGTATTTCCCGGTGTTGCCATTGGTAAGGCGGTTGTGTACCGCAAGCAAGAACATAATGATGCCCCTGTGGAGTGCGGAACGCCTGCTCAGGAGCAGGAGAAATTTGAAAAAGCCTGTGGGGTTGCCAAGGAGCAACTGGCTGCCCTTTATGAAACCGCAAAAAAAACGGTAGGCGAGGAGCAAGCAGCCATTGTGGAGGTTCAGCTTCTGATGCTGGACGATCTGGACTATCTGGAGGCCGTTGCGGATGCCATTGCCGCAGGAGATCCTGCAAGCGTGGCAGCTGCTGAGTGCGGCGAGGGAATTGCCCTTGTCTTTGCTGCGCTGGACGATGCCTATATGCAGGCAAGAGCCGCCGATATCCGGGATGTCTCTCAGCGTGTGGCCGGTATTCTGCGGGGCGACAGCGGATTCTCCCTTCCGGAAGGTCAGTTCCTTCTGGTTGCAGAGGATTTGGCACCCAGCGAAACCATTCAGCTTCCCAGAGAGCGGATTTTGGCATTCATCACCCGGCAGGGTTCTTCCAGCAGCCATACGGCGATTTTGGCCCGCACCTTGAACATTCCTTCTCTCGTGCAGGCTGATATTGACTTGAATGTGGCAGAAAGCTGCGAAATTTTGGCGGTTGACGGATTTACCGGTATGTGGTACGCGGATCCCGACGGAGAAGTGCTTGAAACCCTGCAAAAGAAACAGGCAGAGGCAGCCGCCGGCCGTGCAGCCCTTGAAAAGTACCGTGGCGCAAAGAGCGTAACGAAGACAGGTAAGGAAATCCTCCTGTGTGCCAATATTGGCTCCCCCGAGGATGCAGAGCTTGCCATGCAGGGCGATGCAGAGGGCGTTGGCCTGATGCGAAGCGAATTCCTCTACTTGGGCAGAGAAAAACTTCCCACAGAGGATGAACTGTTCAATGCTTACCGCAAGGTAGCAGAGATTATGCAGTCCTGTCCCGTGGTGATTCGTACACTGGACATTGGCGCAGATAAGCAGGCAGAATATTTGAATCTGCCCAAGGAAGAGAATCCTGCCTTAGGCTTGCGGGGTTTGCGGTTGTGCCTTGAGCGGCCGGAGATTTTCCGCACCCAGCTTCGGGCAATTTACAGAGCCTCTGCGTACGGCTCTCTGAGTATGATGTTCCCCATGGTGGCTTCCGTGTGGGAGCTGAGAAAAGCAAAGCAGCTTTGCGGTGAAATCCGCCGGGAGCTGATTGCGCAAGGCTTCCCTGTTGGTGAGGTGCCCATCGGCGTTATGATTGAAACTCCCGCTGCTGCGGTGATTGCCGCAGATTTGGCGCTGGAAGCCGATTTCTTCAGCGTGGGCACCAATGACCTGACCCAGTACACTTTGGCGGTTGACCGTCAGAACGCGACTTTGGGCGAGTTCTATGACCCCTACCATCCTGCAGTACTGTCCTTGATGGCATATATTGCCGCCTGCGCCAATAAGGCGGGTATTTGGGCAGGTATCTGCGGGGAACTGGGCGCAGACCCCAAGCTGACGGAAACCTTTATTCAAATGGGATATACCGAGCTGTCCATGGCACCCGGCCGTATCCTGGAAACCCGGAAAATTGTATGCGAAAGCGAGGTATAAAGTATGAAACAATTCAAACATATCATTAATGACCCTCTGGGCCTGCACGCACGTCCTGCCGGCATGCTCGTTAAGGCTGCCGCCGGTTACGCCAGTGCAATTACCGTGGAAGCACCCTCCGGCAAGGCCGATGCAAAGCGGATTATGGCCGTGATGCGTTTGGCTGCCAAGCAGGGAATGGAACTTGTCGTTACCTGTGAAGGTGCGGATGAGGAAGCCGCTGCCGCGGGCTTGGAAGCATTCCTCAAGGAAAACCTGTAAATAATGTGCTGATAAAGCATACATTATTATAAAAAAACCAGCCGTTGTGGGCCAACGGCAATTCCAAAAAGTAAGAATAATTAGGAGGAAAATATGAAACATTTGCAGAAATTGGGCAAAGCACTTATGCTGCCCGTAGCTGCCCTGCCCATCTGTGGTATTCTGATGGGTCTGGGCTACTGGCTTGCTCCCGCAGCCATGGGTGCTGCCGGCGCAACCAAAGGTTTCGCATACGTATTTGGCGTATTCCTGATTAAGGCAGGCGCCGCTCTCATTGACAATATGGCTATCCTCTTCGCCGTTGGCGTAGGCGTAGGCCTGTCCAAGGATAACGACGGCATCGGCGGCCTGGCCGCTCTCGTTTCCTGGCTGATGATGACCACACTGCTGGCTCCCGGCACTGTGTCGACCATCGCTCCCGATATGATTAAGAGCGAGACGAACGCTGTTGCTTTCGCAAAGATCGCCAACCCCTTCATCGGCATTCTGGCCGGTATCATCGGTGCTGTTTGCTACAACAAGTTCAAGAACACCAAGCTGCCTGACATTCTGGCGTTCTTCTCCGGCAAGCGCTCCGTTGCGATCATCACCGGCGTTGTTTCCATTGTGGTTTCCGCCGTTCTGCTGTTCGTATGGCCCATCATCTTCACCGCTTTGGTTAAAATTGGTAAGGCCATCGTCAGCATCGACGCTATCGGCGCAGGTATCTACGCATTCCTGAACCGTCTGCTGATCCCCACCGGGCTGCACCACGCTCTGAACAACGTATTCTGGTTCGACACCATCGGTCTGGGCGACCTGTCCGCTTACTGGGGCGGTCAGACCTCCGCTGAAGCCGGCTGGTCTGTTGGTATGTATATGGCTGGCTTCTTCCCCTGCATGATGTTCGGTATCCCCGGCGCAGCTCTGGCTATGATTCAGACCGCTAAGAGCAACAAGCGCAAGGCTACCATCGGTATCGTTGGTGCTGCTGCTGTTTGTGCTCTCCTCTGCGGCGTTACCGAGCCCTTCGAGTTTGCATTTATGTTCCTTGCATTCCCCCTGTATGTTGTTTACGCTCTGCTGTACGGTATCTTCACCGTAATTACTGTTGTTCTCGGCTTCCGCGCAGGCTTCTGCTTCTCCGCTGGTCTGACTGACTTGATCTTCTCCGCTTCTCTGCCCGCAGCTGCTAACACCTGGTTGATCATCCCCTTGGGCATCGCTGCCTTTGTGGTGTTCTACCTTGTATTCCTGTTTGCTATCAAGAAGTGGAACCTGAAGACTCCCGGCCGTGAAGACGATGCCGAAGGCGAGCTGAAGATCGAACTGGCTAACGACGACTACACCGCTATGGCTCAGATTATTCTGGAAGGCGTTGGCGGCAAGGAGAACCTTTCTTCTATTGACCACTGCATCACCCGTCTGCGTCTGGAAGTTAAGGACCGTCTGCTGGTTGACGAGGCTAAGATTAAGTCTGCCGGTGTTGCCGGTGTTATCCGTCCCGGTAAGAACGCAGTTCAGGTCATCGTCGGTCCTAAGGTTCAGTTCGTTTACGACGAGTTCAAGAAATTGGCTGAGTAAATAAAACTCTCTGTGGCCCACACGGCGAGACTTGATTGCTGCCCCAAGCGCTTCGGCGCTTGGGGCAGTTTTCATTTAAGGGCAGCTTAAAAGCGCCGGTTTTCCATATGCCCGGACTGTATTACCGGGGGCTTGGGGTCTTTTACTTCCCAGCCCACGGGATTTTTTTCTTCTTTTTCCTTCATTTTTGTCCCTCCTGTAGTAGTGTTTGCAAATAAAGCCGTTTCATTCTGCAAAACGGTTGACAGGAGAAGCGATAAGACTTATAATGGTTGCAAATGCAACTGTTGCGTTTGCAACTGTTTAGAGCGCAATAAACAGGAGGTAGCGTATGTCCCACATTATTCGGCATTTGACGGCGGTTTCCCGCTGTGGTGTAGAGTATCGGAAGCAGTATTTGGAAAAAATCGGGATACAAGGCAATCACGCCCGGTTATTGCTGGAGGTTTGTGAACTTCCCGGCATTTCTCAGGATCGGCTGTCCCGCCGGCTTTTGCTGGATAAGAGCAATATAACCCGACAGAGTACCATATTAGAGGAAGCGGGATATATTGAACGCAAGACCTGTCCCGAGGATAAGCGCATTACCCGGCTCTATCCAACGGAAAAAACACTGGAACTTTTGCCCCAGATCCGCAGTGCTTGGAGCACTTGGGAAGAACTTATCACCCAGAACCTCACGGAGGAAGAGGTGGAGGAAATGGCGCAGCTGCTGCGGAAAATGAAGATTTCCGCCCGGGAATGGATGGAGGCGCATTAGGATGCAAAAGCTGATTCGATATATAAAGCCCTATTGGCTGGTCATTGCTTATGCGCTTGGCGTTAAGTTTTTGGCAACTTGGATTGAATTGCAAATTCCCAAGCTTATGCAGGTGATTCTGGACGAAAAAGTGCCCAGCGGAGAGGCTGAGCAGATTTACCTTTATGGCGGCCTTATGCTGCTTTGCGCTGTGCTTGCCTGCTTACTTAACATTGTGTCCAACCGGCGAACCTCTTTTACTGCAGGCAAGATTATGAAAAAGCTGCGCCACGACCTGTACAATAAGCTGCAGCGCCTGTCTCCCCGGCAGATGGATGGTGTTACGGTATCTTCTGCGGTGTCCCGCCTGACCAGCGATACTTACAATGTGAATAATCTCCTGGTCCGGGCACAGAGAATTGGCGTGCGTGCGCCTATTTTGATGGTGGGCGGCATCTTCTCTATGCTGATGATGGATGCGCAGCTGGCGCTGGTGCTTTTGGCACTGTTGCCGCTGATTGTGATAATTGTTTATTGGGTGGCAAAAAAATCTGTTCCGCTCCATAAAAAGACTCACGAATTGCAGGACGATTTGGTGCTTGTCTGTCAGGAAAATATCACCGGCATCCGGGTTATTAAAGCTCTCAGCAAGACCGAGCACGAGCGGCAGCGGTTTGATGATGTGGTGGAAAAGCGGAATCGGGTTACCATTAAGGCAAGCAAAATCACCAGCCTATCCGGCCCGGCAACGACCCTGATTCTGAATTTGGGTTTGACCCTTTTGGTGGTGGTCGGCGCTTACCGGGTCAATTCCGGCGGCATTAAGCCCGGCGTGATTTTGGCGTTTCTGCATTTCTTTACCATCATTCTCAACGGCACGATTATGGTTACCCGTGTGATTATTATGATTGCAACCGGTCAGGCCAGCGCCAACCGTATTGCGGAGATTCTGGAAATGCCGGAGGATTTGCCGCTTTTGCCGGAGGAAGCGCCGGAGGAAAATCCGCCCCATATTGAATTTCGGGATGTTTCTTTCAGCTATAACAATACGGAAAGTAACCTGACAAAACTGAATTTTTCTCTGCAGCGGGGGCAGACCTTGGGCATTTTGGGTTCTACCGGCTCGGGAAAGAGTACCATTATTAAACTGCTCCTGCGACTTTACGATGTGAGCGAGGGAAAAATCCTCATTGACGGACGGGATATCCGCACCATTTCGCCGGAGGAATTCCGGGAGAAATTCGGTGTGGCATTCCAAAACGATTTTGTAAAAATGGCCTCCATCCGGGACAATATGCGCTATTATCGGGATGTGGATGACAAGGCGCTGCTGCTGGCCGCAGAACACGCACAGGCGGCTGGCTTTGTGGAAGAAAAGGGAGGCCTTGACGGAGAGGTTGCCATTCGGGGCAACAACCTCTCCGGAGGTCAGCGCCAGCGGCTGCTTATCAGCCGGGCGTTGGCAGGAAAGCCGGAAATTCTGATTCTGGATGATTCCTCCTCGGCGCTTGACTACCGCACGGATGCGGAGCTGCGAAAGGCGCTACGACAGAATTACGGAGATACCACCACAGTGCTGATTGCCCAGCGAGTCAGCAGCTTGCGCCATGCGGACCATATTCTTGTGATGGATGACGGAAATGTGCTGGGCGCCGGCAATCACCAGCAGCTAATGGAAACCTGTGAGGAATACAGACACATTGCCCAAATCCAAATGGGTGATAGTGAGGAGGTGTGATATGGCTGGAGGAATGGGTCCCCGGATGACCCGAAACGAAAGAAGCGGCGATCAGCGCCAGTTCGGAAATGTAAAAGTCAATAAAAAGAAAGTACTCCTCCGCCTGTGGCACTATTTGGGAAAGAAGCGGCTGCTGCTCATAAGCGCAATTCTTCTGTCCATTGCCAGCAGTACTTTGTCGCTGTACGGGCCGAAGCTTTCCGGCATCGCCGTAAATGCCATTGAGTTTGGCGAGGGGAAGGTGGACTTTTCTATCGTATTTGAGTGCGCCTTCTGGATGGTGATTTGCTATTGCATTGCTGCAGTGCTCACATACCTTCTGCGTATGGCGCTGGTGTATCTGTCCCGGGCGGTGGCAACCCAAATGCGCCACGATATTTTCGCCAATATGACCACCCTGCCGGTAAGCTTTTACGACCGATATCAGGCCGGCGATATTATCAGTATCATTACCTACGATGTAGACACGGTGAATACCACTCTGTCAACGGATGCGGTGCAAATTCTGCAAAGTGTGGTTACGGTTTTGGTATCCCTCGTCATGATGCTTACCATTGCGCCGATCCTTGTGCTGGTGTTTGCGATAACGGTGCCGTCGGCGATTCTCTTCACCCGGTTTTACACCCGATATGTGCGGCCGCTGTTCCGCAAGCGTTCCAGAAAGCTGGGTGAGCTTAACGGCTTTGTGGAGGAAATGCTCACTGCCCATATGACAACCTGCGCATACGGGCGGGAAGATGCGGTGCTTGAGGAATTTGACCAGAAAAATAAGGAGGCTGTGGAGGCTTTTACCATAGCCGAGGCAAACGGCACCTTTAACGGCCCGGTGATTAACGGTATTAACAATATGTCCGTCGCCCTTGTGTGCCTGTTTGGTGCAATCCTGTTCCAAAAGGGCATTGTGGACTTGGGTGATCTGACCAGCTTCACCCAGTACGCCCGGAAATTCTCCGGCCCTATCAGCGAAATCGCCAACATCTTTGCGGAGCTGCAAAGCGCACTGGCGGCAACAGAGCGTGTTTTTGCCCTGATTGATGCGGAGTCCGAGCCGGCAGATGATCCGGATGCAACGGTGCTCACGGAAGCAAAGGGCGATGTGCGGTTTGAGAATGTGGACTTTTCCTATGTGCCTGGTAAGCCCATTATCAAGCAGCTGAATCTCCACGCCCCACCCGGCTCCCTCACGGCCATCGTTGGCCATACCGGTGCAGGAAAGACCACCATCATAAATCTGCTTATGCGGTTTTACGATGTGGATAGCGGAACGGTCTATCTGGACGGGCAGGATATTCGTACCTTCACCCGGGATTCTTTGCGGAAAGCCTATACGATGGTTTTGCAGGATACTTGGCTGTTCCAAGGCACGGTTTACGAAAATATTGCCTACGGCAATCCCAACGCAACCCGGGAGGATGTAATCCGGGCGGCCAAGGCGGCGCGCATCCACGGCTATATCAAGCGCTTGCCTCAGGGCTATGATACGGTGCTGGCAGATAACGGCACCTCCATTTCCAAAGGACAGAAGCAGATGCTTACCATTGCCCGGGCGATGCTGCTGGATGCTCATATGCTGATATTAGACGAAGCTACCTCCAATGTAGATACCCGGACGGAGCAGCAAATTCAGGAGGCAATGCGAAACCTGATGAAGGGCAAGACCTGCTTTGTCATAGCCCACCGGCTATCCACTATTCAGGCAGCAGATAACATTCTGGTGCTGGATAAGGGTGAGGTAGTGGAGCAAGGCACCCATGAAAGCCTGATAGAGAAAAAGGGACATTATTACAAGCTCTATTGCTCCCAGTTTGACGCAGTGGTATAAGAAAACTCCCCAAGAGTAGCTCTTGGGGAGTTTTATATTAGTTATAACGCACGATCGTATTTCCCAGCTTGTAAATTAAAACCGTAAGCTTACGGCAGAACTTGCTCTCGCTGGCCATAAATCGCAAGATGGTGCGGTAGCGGAAATAATCTGCCCACTTTTCATCAAAGGCGCGGCACTCTGCCCACATAGCTGCCAAGTTGGCATCGGCCTCGCTGCTGCCGTTCAATCGGGAGAAGCAACAGCCGAAACCCAGCAGCAGCAAAAATGCGTGCTGCATATATTTCCGCAAGGGCTTCTCCTGCAAATCATCCAAATGACAGGAGGTGAAGCAATCCCGTGCGGCATTTAAGTGGTGCGTGTATTTCCGCAGCGCAACTTCCAGAGATACGGATTGGCCTTCTCTGCCGATGGTATAGAGATACAGGTCAATGTTCACATAGTGCAGGCGCTTTGTCTTGGGCAAGGTCTGGCAGACCATAAAATTGTCTTCATAAGAAACGTGCTTGGGCAGAGGCTTCCAGCCGTCCCGCATAACCTCTGTGCGGAAAGTGGCGCTGTGCAGGCTGATCATCTGGTCAATGCGGAAATGACCCACATCGTTCCAGGTAAAAATCTTATGCTCGGGGAAAACATTTTTGTAGCGGATGGAGCGGTCGCCCTTGCTATCTTCGTGGGTGTAGAAATAGTTGGTTACAACCAAATCTGCGCCGCCTTGCTGTTCGCAATATTCCAACGAGTCCAGAAATTTGGGGAAATCGGCACAAACCTTGTCGTCGCTGTCCACAACCTTGAAATAGGTGCCGGTGGCGTGAATCAGACCTTGGTTGATGCCCTCACCGTGGCCACCGTTTTCCTGATGAATAACGCGGATAATATTCGGATATTTTTCTGCATAGCTATCGGCAATAGCGCCGGTATTGTCCTTGGAGCCGTCGTTAATTACAATGACCTCCACCCGTTCGCCGCCGGCAACCAAGCTATCAAGACAGGCTGCCATATAGTTCTGGGAGTTATAGCAGGGGACTGTAACCGTAAGAAGCTTCATAGTTTAATCTCCTTTTGCATAGATAAATGCGCACAAGGAGATTATACGATATTTTTCTGCAAAAGGCAAGCAAAACCTGCTGCTTCTTTTCCAAAGGAGAACATTATTCCCGCGCCTTAGGAATGGTTATAGTAAAGACGATTTGCCCCTCGGATTCCCGACGCTCTGTTACTGCACCGATGCCCATCCCTTGGGCCTTGGCGATGTAGCGGTTAATTTTGTTGAGAAAGGTTTTGAAATTTACGGGTTTTTCCGGTGTTTCCTTGCGTTTTAAGTAGTTTTCGATATATTTTTCCGTATCTGCTACACTTAACTTCCTGTGGCAGATTTCTTCCAAAACGGCAGCCCGATCTTCTTCCTCCGGCAGACGCAGCAGCGCCCGGGCGTGGCGCTCGGTGAGTCCCGCCTTCTGCATTTTCTCCAAAAGTGCGGGACTATGCTGCAGAATCCGCAGCTTGTTGGCAATGGCACTTTGACTTTTTCCCAAAAGACGGGCCGCCTGCTCCTGACCCAGCCCCCATGTATCCATAAGAAGCCGGATGCCCCGGGCTTCCTCCAAAAAGTCCAAATCCTGGCGCTGGAGATTCTCCACCAACGCAACCCAGCCGGATTCCTCCGACTCCATTTTCATCACAATACAGGGGATTTCTCCAAGTCCTGCCCGAATTGCGGCCCGAAGCCGCCGTTCACCGGCAATCAGTTCGTAATTTGCCCCAACCCGGCGTACAGATAAAGGCTGCAGAATTCCGTGGCGGCGGATGCTTTCCGTTAACTCCGCCAGCGCATTTTCATCAAAATGCTGCCGGGGCTGTGCAGGGTTGGGAAGTATTGCCCGAGCAGGCACAAAGATTACCCGGCCTGTTTCCATATAAGTTTTGAGTTTTTGGCACTGCATAGCCTGTCCCTCCTTGGTTTTTCTTTATTTTAACGGATAATCCCTTAGAAAAACCACGAAATGAACAACGAAAACAGGAAAAGCTATCGACAAAAAGTTTTTCCTTGTGGTACAATATGACAAATACTCTGAGGAGATGCTTATGAGAAAGTTATTTTACGAAGACAGCCATATACGCCGGTTTTCTGCTGTCGTAACCGGCTGTACAACTGCAGAAAAGGGATATTATGTAAC
Organism: Faecousia sp.; assembly: GCA_045535135.1. Lineage (GTDB taxonomy): Bacteria > Bacillota > Clostridia > Oscillospirales > Oscillospiraceae > Faecousia. Next base: position 78 of record JAZSKZ010000097.1, on the reverse strand, counting down.
CCTGGACAGTACCGCTTTCTACCCGGAGGGCGGCGGTCAGGCCTGTGATTTGGGTACGCTGGGGGAAGCAAGCGTGCT
>JAZSKZ010000101.1:0-3429 GCA_045535135.1 Faecousia sp. | reverse complement strand
CATAGAAAAAGCCCCTTAAGGGGCGGCCCGAGAAAGGAATGCGGTCGGCAAACCATTCGGGGCCCCTTTAGGGGCAATAGTCTGTAAAATGCCCTTCTAGGGCTTAATCAAGCCTCCGGCTTAGCCGGAGGTTTTGACTAGATATTTAAGAGTCTTTCGGCGTTTTTGTGGAAGATAAGCGCCTTTTCTTCCTCGGTGAGGGGGAGTTCCCGGATGCCGCGAATGGTATCCTTTTGGCTACGCCAAGGGCTGTCTGTGCCGAAAAGTACCCGATTTGCGCCAATGGTTCGCACCACCGCCGCAAAATCCTCGGGAAGCATAGGCTTCATCGTTTCCTGCGTGTAGTAGCCCTGCTCACCGGACTTTAAGTGGCGCAGAGAAAATGAGGTATCGAGATATACATTCTCCAAGTCCCCGTAAGTATCTCCGACTTCCTCCCAGCATTGCATACCGCCCATATGGGCGCCTACAAATGTTACAGGCCCCACATCCAGAAGCACCTTGCGAATGGTCTGGGGATTGCTGTATAAAAGCCCGGGATAGGCAGGCTCTTTTCCTGCGTGGTTAACCACAATCAGTCCTAGCTCGCCGCACTTTGCCAGCACCCGCACAAAGCTGGGGTCATCGATGGGAACTCCCTGATACTGGGGATGGATTTTAACACCCTTAAGACCTGCGTCTGCGACTTTCTGCAATTCCTCTTGCCAAGTGGGGCAGTGGGGATGGATACAGCCGAAGTAGATAAAATCCTTTTCGCCCTGCCGGCTGGCTGCAATTTGCAGGTCATTCATATGGGAAACCTTAAGGGGGTTCGTTGCTACGGAAAGCAGTACGCTTTTGTCCACACCGGCTTCTTTCATAGATTCCCGGAGGGCAGCGGCAGTTCCGTCAGTAAAGGAAACGGTAACTGCCTTGTCTTCAAGGGTGGCAAGTGCGTGGGCGGCAATTTTCGGGGGAAAAACGTGGGTATGAAAGTCGATGATCAATGGATTCACCTGATTTCTGTTACTTCCTGAACGGTAAGAGTGCTATCTTTTACGGTAAAGCGGATATTGTGAGCTGCAAAGGAAAGGCCGTAAACCCGGTCGGAATCTTTCTGATAGGAGGGACGGGGGTCGTGGGAGAGCACCTCCAGCACCGCCGCCTGCTTTTCTTGGGGAAATTTCTCCAAAAGCGCAGCAGGAAAATCTACCTGCAAAAGAAAATCTTCGGCTCTGTCTGTAAAGCCGCCGGTGGCGTCTTCGTGGCAATCGCTGTAGGGAATGTAAGGCTTAATATCAAAAATCGGTGTGCCGTCCATCAAATCTGCGCCGGCGACCCGGAGAACCGTGCCGTACTTTTCCGTCTGCTCCACACCCAAAAGCCGCACGCTGGAAAGCCCCAAATTATTGGGTCTGAAAGGGGAGCGGGTGGCAAATACACCGAGGCGTGTATTGCCGCCTAAACGGGGCGGACGGACGGTAGGAGACCAGCCGTCCCGGACAGCTTCGGAAAACTGCCAAATCAGCCACAGATGGGAAAAGTCCTCAATTCCCCGGAGGGCATCGGCATTCCGGTATTCCGGCTCGAAAATAATGAAGGACTCCACGGAAGAAGCAAGTCCGCTCTGCCGGGGAATGCCGAATTTTGTGGGAAAATCGCTTTTCATTCGGGCGATCACACTGATTTCAAAATTTTCCATAATCCGCCTCCTTTCTTATTAGATAATACCACACGGTGAGATTCTGTCAAGAAAAAAGAGGCCGCAAAAGCAGCCTCTAAAGGTCAAAGGAGCGCCAACTATCTCGCGTTTTGACGATTTGGTGATTTTTGACCTTTGAAGATTAGTGCGCTTCCAGCCAATCGTTTACCTTTGCCTTGGCAACGCGGATAATATCCTCCTGGGGATAGGGGGAAGCTTCGCCGCCCGCTACGTACAAAAAGTAAAGACCGCCGGGGGTCTGGAACAGGGTTTCCTCATAGCCGGCGGGGTCGCCGTAGAAGCCGCAGGTATACTTTTTGACGAGGGAGGCGTTTTCTGTATCGTACTCTTTTTTGCAGATAATTTTCTTCATTTGTTAACACCATCCTTTCTGCAACCGAATTTTAACACATTTTTCCGAAAAAAGCAAGAGAAATGACCGTAGACGGCGCTGGATAGATATGGTATGATAGGAAAAAGGGGGGGATTTTATGCGGGATATTCCTGTTTTTACCACGGAAAACGGCGTGGCCGCTCTGATTTTAAGGGAAATTCCTTACAGCGGCAAAGCCTATATCCGCCTGCAAGATAGCGCCCAGCCGTCGGAATTTATAAAAGAATGTGGGGATTTTTGCCGTATGGCAGGGGCAAAGGCCTGCTTTGCCACGGGGGAGAATTTGGCTCAATACCCGGTGTATACCACCGTTTACCGTATGCAGGGCGCTGTTTCTGAAATCGGGGAGGGGGCAATCTTTCCCGTCACGGAAGAAACTCTGCCCCGGTTTTTGGAAATCTATAATGAAAAGATGGCAGCCGTTCCCCTTGCGGCGTACCTGACAAACGCCGAGGGCTTAAAGCTACTGAAAAACGCCTACTTTGTCCACAGTGGGGACACACTTTTGGGCATCGGCGTGGTAGAGGAAAACAAAATCTCCGCCATTGTTGCCTGCGAAAAAGGCGCAGGACAGGCGGTGCTCTCTGCCCTTTGCCGGGCAGTAGGGGAGGAGCAGGTAGTTTTGGAGGTGGCGGACAACAATCTGCCGGCGATATGCCTGTACGAAAGGTGCGGCTTTGTGAAAACCGGCGTGGTAGCTCGCTGGCACAAAATTTTCTGAGCTGACAAGAAAAAATACTTGACATCTGCAAAGGTTTGGTGTATGATATCTCAGGTGTAAAGCAAAAATGATTGACAGGAGGGTGCGGAGATGGAAACAATCGAAACACTTCTGCTGTTTGATTACTACGGCGAGCTGCTGACCGACCGTCAGCGGATGTGTCTGGACTTGCGGTACAATCAGGATATGTCTTTGGCAGAGATTGCCGAGGAGCTGGGTGTGAGCCGTCAGGGTGTCCACGATAACATTATCCGCGCCGAGGCCCATTTGCAGAAAATGGAGGAAAAAACCGGCTGTGTCCGCCGCTATTTGCAAAGCCGGGCAGCCAAGCAGGAAATTCTCTCTGCCGCCGAGGTGCTTTTAGAAAGCGCCGACCCGGCAGTTCGCAGGGCAGCAGACAGTATTTTGTCCGCCGCCCATTCCATAGAGGAGTAGTGTATGGCATTTGAAGGATTAACCGAAAAACTCTCCGCTGCCTTCAAAAAGCTCAGAGGCAAGGGCCGTCTGAAAGAAGCCGATGTAAAAGAGGCGATGCGGGAAATCCGCATGGCGCTTTTGGAAGCGGATGTAAGCTACAAGGTGGTTAAGGACTTTACAAAGTCTGTAACCGAGCGCTGTGTAGGCGCCGATGTG